>CADCQA010000101.1 GCA_902803415.1 uncultured Spirochaetaceae bacterium
TCCTGCGCATCACTGTCTTCGGCATCCTTTATCATGAGTGCATTCAGCAGGGAAAGCGCATCGTCGTACAGCCCTGCATCGATGTAGCGGCGGGCAAGCAGCAGTGTGTTCTGCCGCTCCTGCGCATCAGAGGAATCTGAAGCCGAAGGGGCACCCGCTGCCGCCTGCTCCCCTGGTGCAGCCGGATTCCCCGGCGCCTGTACCGCGGCCGGAAGCCCGGCAGCAGGAAACAGGGTGCGCATAATGCCGCCGCCAAAGCGGTAGCCGGCAAACGCAGCCGCTCCCAGCAGCAGGACTGCTGCGGTACAAAGCAGCATGCCCTTCAGGACACGTTTTCCGCGCCCGTTGCGCCGGCGGCGTTCCTGTGCAAGCCGGGCGAATTTTTCCATATCAGACTCGTCCTGCCCTGCACCGGGGCGGGAAACCGTATTCCTGTCAGCGTTCATGAAGCCTCCGGCTACTCAAGCTCAGACTCATAGTCATAGCCGACCGTACCCTCCGCCCCGGCAGACATGTTCACCATGCCGGTACCCTGCAGCGAAGACGCAACATCCTCCAGCAGCTTTTTGCGGCGCTCGGCTTCCTCGTGCTCGCGGCGGGCCTTTTCCGCAGCAATGCGGTGCTCCTCTTCCTTAAGCTTTTTCTCTTCGGCAACGCGGATCGCTTCTTCCTTCTTCTGCTCCTCAACCTGAGAATCAATCAGGGCGATAATCCGCTCTATGGTTTCCGACTGCGGGCTTTCCGGCTCTAATTTAAGGTAGTTTATATAATCATCTTTGCTGTCCGTAAGCTTTCCTGTCTTCAGCAGCGTATTGGCACGGTTCAGAAGCGGCGGTGCATAGGCGGAATCAGCGGCAATCGCAAGGGAATACCATTTTTCTGCCTCGGCGTAATTTTCCATGGCAAAGGCGATGTTCCCCGCATCATAGGCAAGCACCTTTTTGTTTGCGCCGGGAACTTCCATGCCGGTAGAGCAGACGGACAGCGCATCGGCATATTTTCCCTGCTGAAAGTAGCACATCGCAAGGTAGATGTAGGCCTTGGGGTCGCCGCCGTTTTCTATCGATTTTTTAAGGTATGATGCAGCCTTCTGCGGCTCGTTCTGCCTGAAATACAGTTCCCCCTGCGTAAAATCAGAAAGCTCCGCAGCTGAAAAAAAGCCTCCGCACAGGGCTGCAAGCGCTGCCAGCAGGAATTTACGTATATTTTGTTTCATTTTTTGGCCTCCGGTATTTTCAGAAATCATTATATGTGCTATAGTTATCTCATTGAATGATGCTTCCCCTTTGACATATTTGCATAAAAAGGCTAATCTTTCAATACAAAAATAGCGCTGGTTCGCTCATAAAACAAACGAAGTGTTTTTGGGTTACCCGGCATGGAACGTGAGGCGGATTGTATGGACCCAACGATGGTTATTATTTTTAGCGTGTTGATAGCTTTCATTGTATTCATCGCTATTATTATCGTAAAAAATATCCTTACACCCAAGAAAATCAGCAGTATAAAGAAGCTCATCAAGACAGGGAAGCTGCAGGCGGCCCAGCGGACGGCAAAGGGGCTGCTCGCAAAGAATCCAAGGGACTACGAAGCTCATTACTGGTTGGGAGAGGCATATCTGGCGGACAAGAAGGCGGAGCTGGCCTTTATGGAATTCAAGACAGTGAACCAGCACGCAGTGTTCAACGGCGATATCCCGGAAGCGCCCTTCCGCAAAAAGATGGGCGACCTCTACCTTCAGTTTAACCAGCCGGACGATGCGCTCAAGGAATTCCTGCTGCTCACAAAGCTCGATCCCCGCAATGCCGACAATTTCTTTACCGTGGGCAAGCTCTATGAGGAAACAGGCCAGCTTACACCGGCGCTGGGCTTTTACCAGAAGGCCTGCCTGATGGACAAGCGCAATGCAAAGGCACATGCGGCACTTGCAAACCTGCTGTTCCGCAGCAAGCAGTTTGCCGAAGCCCGGCGGGAAATCGATACTGCCATCAAAATCGCACCGGATCTGTTTTCGAATTACTACTATCTGGGCAAAATCCTCAAGGAATCAAAGGAATATCCGGCAGCCATCAAGGCGTTCGAAAAAGCCCAGCGTGACCAGGAAATCCGGCAGCGTGCGCTCATAGAGCGCGGTTCCTGCTACATGATTGTGGAACAGACGGACAACGCCATCGGGGAATTCGACCATGCCATCAAGTGCGCAAAGAATGATGCCTCGCAGGAAACACTCTTTGCCCGCTACTTCCTTGCGGCCTGCTACGAAAAAACGCACCGCATCGACAAGGCCCTTGAACAGTGGGAAGCTATTTCCAAGAGGAACAAGAAATTCCGCGATGTTCCGGCCAAGCTCAACCAGTACAAGGACGTGCAGACAAACGACGCCATGAAGGAATACCTGACGGCCTCGCCGCAGCAGTTCATGGAGCTGTGCAAGAAAGCAGCCAAGACCGGCTACAACCTTGCCTGCCAGAAGATTGAAGGAACCAATTACGGCTGCATCATGCTCGCAACCGAAGACAAGGCCGATTCATGGATGAACGTGCGCAAGCAGATTTTCCTGGTGCAGTTCTACCGGGAAAGCAATGCCGTTGATGAAGGCGTTGTCCGCCGCGTAATGGACACCGTCAAGGACAAGGGCTACTACAAGGCTGTCATATTCTCCAGCTCCGGATTCACCGTAGAGGCAATCAATTACGCAGAAAACCGGCAGGTAGTGCTTGCCGGAAAGGAAATCGTGGAAAACATTCTTGCGCGGGCAGGAGTGTAAGCGTATGAAATTCCTGTGCGTCTCCGATCAGATAGATCCGCTGGTGTATTCTTCGAACGTGAAGGAACGCTATGAGGATGTAGATGCCGTATTCTGCGCAGGTGATTTGTCGATGGAATATGTGGACTTTATTGTGTCCGCGCTTGGAAAACCGACATTTTTTGTGTTCGGGAACCACGATTTAAAGGAATTTGAATTCTACCGCAGCGGAGCGTACCGGCGGAACATCGCCTACTCTCCGGACATGAAGCTGATAAGCAAGGGCGGCGGCCACGGCGGTGACTATTTGAGTAACCGCGTCATCCGCAGCAAAAACCTCTCTTTTACCACACCGGACGGCAAACGGCAGCCCCTGCTGCTGGCAGGCGTATCCGGTTCCATCCGCTACAATTCGGGACAGGATCAGTACACGGATTTCCAGATGTTCCTGCAGCTGCTCAGGCTTGCGCCGGCACTCTTGTGGAACAAACTGCGCTGGGGCCGGTACTGCGACGTATTCCTGACGCACGCTTCGCCCCGCCACATCCATGACCGGGAAGATGCCTGCCACAAGGGGTTTGAATGCTTCAACTGGTTCATCAAAAAATTCAAGCCGGCACTGCTCATCCACGGTCACATTCATCTCTATGACCTGCAGGCTGTCAGGCTCACGGTAAGCGAACAGACGACCGTCGTGAATGCCTACAGCCATATCGTCGTCGAATTTAAGCCGCAGTTTAGCGCGGAAAAAGGGAAGTACAATAGTGCAAACATTAGTATCCTCTCAGACAGATGAAGATTTCAACAAGGCGCATACAAAGGCGCTCGTAAATGAAATTCAGCACATCCTCAAGCCGGACGAGGCGGCGCTCATATCGTTCAGCGACATAAAAAAGCTGCTCAAGCCGAAAAACGAGGTCTACAAGGGAATGCAGATTGTTCCCATCAGGCTTATCGTGGGCAGCGAGGGGCGCTACCAGGACTTTGACAATCAGTTTTTCCCCAAGAGCAAGTTCCTCAAGACACGCTGGGAGCACATCGACATGGCGCACATTCAGGATGTGCCGCTGCCGCCGATAAGCCTCTATGAAGTCGGCGGCGTCTATTTTGTGCGCGACGGGAACCACCGCGTTTCGGTCGCAAAGAGCCGCGGGGTGGAAAACATCGATGCCGAAGTCGTCAGCCTGCAGAGCGAAATCAAGCTCAAGCCCAGCAGCACAAAGGAAGAGATGGTGAAGCAGGTCATCACCTACGAAAAACGCGTCTTCTACACGGAAACCAATTTCGGCGACATCACCGACTTCTGGTGCCTGGACTTCTCTACGCCGGGGCAGTACGACGTCATCTACAATCACATTATCTTCCATAAATACTACATAAACATGGACAAGACGGAAGAAATTCCATTTGAAGAAGCCGTATTGTCCTGGTTCAGGAACGTCTACATGCCGGTCATCCAGACCATCGACCGCCACCATATCATGCGCTCCTTCAAGAAGAGCACCAAATCTGACCTGTACATTTACTTTATCAAGTACTGGGACGAACTGAAGCAGAAATTCGGCAACGATTTCAGTCTGGATAAAGCTGCCGAGGACTTCAAGACGGAGCAGCGCAAGCATACGCTGCTTGGCAAACTGAAAAACCGCCTTGCAAAGTGGCACATGAAGCGGCAGACGGCAGCGGAACAGACGGCACAAAACTGAGTCCGCAGGAAAAACGGCATCCGGAAGCAGCCCGAAGGGGCAAAATACCGCCGGGTGCCGATTTTTATGCCGAAAAATCTCCATTTTGTCGATACTTAACTTGACGGTACTATGTTTCGATGGTAAAATAAGTTACTAGAAGATATAGCTATAACAAAACATGCATTTGAAATAGTTCAGGGAGCTGTAGGATGGCATTGACGGATAACTTCGCATATATACCACTTTTTGCTGTGTGCATCATTGCTTCTGTCATTTTATTCTTATTAATGAGAATCAAAAACAAGGGAACTGCACGGGTAAGCTTCATTCTGTTCACCGCAACGGTAGTCGTGCTTTTCACCAGCCTTGTGGCGGCCATCATGCAGCTGACGGGCGGCGGCGGAGAAGAACCGAAAGCCTTTGCCGTTTTTGCAACGGGCATACTTTTTGCCGCATTCCTGCTTATCCCCTACTGCCTGATGCTGACCCTGTTTGAGCCGCAGCAGATTGTTAAGCTTGTACCCAAATCCGTAAACCGCGCAGCCGCAGCCCGTGAACAGGCCGCACGCGCAGAACAGACTGATACACAGCAGCTGCTGTCAGATTCTTCGTATGATTCCAAGATTCTTGACATCAGCCGCGACTTTATGGTTCATGCCGCTGATTCCTACATGTCAGAGGGCGGACTTTCCACATTCCTTGACTACATCAACAAGACCATCGCGGAACAGATAAAGGCAGACGGCGGTGCAATCCTCATGATTGACGATTTTGAGGATCTTATCGCGGTTAAATCATTTGAAGGTGACTTTCCCCCGCCCTATCGGCTGCCGAACGATATGCCGCACAAGCCTGTGCGCATCGCCACCAATTTCAAGTTCGCATCATTCCCCTTCAGCGGGAACATCTTCGGCGAAGTCGCAACCGCCGGTAAACCGGAACTGGTCACCGACCCGAACTCTGATGACCGCATCTACCAGAACGGACCTGAAGAATTCCTTGAATGCGGCAGCTACATCTTCGTTCCGATGAAGATTCAGGGAGTTGTGTTCGGCATCACTGCATTCGCCCGCAAGCACGGCAACGAGCTGTTCACCGAAGACGAGCTCAGAACGACCACTACCCTCTCTGATTTTGCCGCCGCAGCAATCAAGAGCTACATAAACGTTACGGATATCATTGAATCCAGCAAGATTACAAAGGAAACGGAAATTTCCACACATATTCAGGACAGCCTGAAGCCTGCAAAGCTGCCCGTCATTCCCGGACTGCAGATTGGCACGCTGTGGAACCCCGCAGAAGGTGTCTGCGGCGACTTCTACGATGTCATCGTTTCCCGCAAGGACCGCGTGTCTTTCATTGCCGGGGACATCGCAGGAAAGGGCATGAACAGCACCATCGTCATGATTATGGTGCGCGCAATGCTCCGCCTTGTGGTCAACACAAAGCAGAGCGCCGGCAAGATTCTGACGTGGGTAAACAAAGGCATTGCCGGAGAATCATTCAGCAACGACCACTTTGGTTCGGTGGCACTCATCAACTACAATCCGGAAGAAAAAGTTGTTGAATTCACTACCGGCGGCGGTACGCCTGTCTACTATTATGACAGCAGCACCCAGTCCATCACCAAAATTTCCGA
>CADCQA010000102.1 GCA_902803415.1 uncultured Spirochaetaceae bacterium
AGCTGCGTTGCCAGCTGCAGGCAGAGTGCAAAGCTTTCGGACTGGTCGTTGAAGAATGACCAGTACCCGTAGCTGCCGCCCGCCGTGGGAATGTCCGCGCCGCGGGTGGTAAGCGAGATACGGCTGCGGATACGCTTCATGATGGCCGATGCCTTTGAATTCTTTCCCTTGTTCAGGTAAGTCAGGCCGCAGAGCACGAGCGTTTCAAAGTCGCAGCTGTCCGGTTCCGCGATTTTCTCCACATTCTGAAGGTTCACGTCGCCGCCGATGCAGGATGCTGCATAGTAGGCATGGGCCGCCGTATAGCTGCCCCGGCCGTTGTTCATGCTTTCCTCGCCGACTCTGCACAGGTATGCAGCAAGCTCGTCAACGTCAATATTCTTTATGGAAATGTCCTGCTCCATTGCAAGCCCGACGATTTCCGCAATGCGCATGGAAACATAGGCATTGGAATAGATGCCGCCCGGCCAGTACGGGAAGCTTCCGTCATTCAGCTGAGACTTGCCCCATGAATTGATTTCCTTGCGGGCAACGGACTTGGGGTTCTTCACTTCGCTGTTCAGCCCGAAGACCTTGATGTACTTGCCGAACGCAACGAGCGGCAGGATTGCGGAAGAACGCTGTTCCAGACAGCCGTAGGGGTAGTGGAACACATAGCTGATGGCTTCCCTCAGGACGCCGAGCCGGGTGGGATCAAGCTGCACGTAGAGTTCGCCCATGCCGTCTTCCGCATCCTGCGGCAGGATAAGCTGTTCCTTGACCGATATGGTGCCCTTGTCTTCTTCGGAGCGCGCTTCGCCCATCGTCGCAACCGTCTCAAAGATGTACGGCTTTTCGATTTGGAGCGGCAGAAGGATTTTTTCGTTCACCACATCGCTCTTTACGGTGTATTCAACGGTTATCCAGCCGGGGCTTGTTGCCTTTATGCTGAACATAAGGGCATCGCTCTTGTTCCCGGCGACGGAGATTTTTTTGCTTGCCGTTCCGTCAATCTTTGCGGTGCCGGGGAGTTTCTGCACGTCTTCTTCGGACGCGGCGGTTCCGGTTTTTTCCACGCCTTCGTACAGCGCAACGCTTACTGAAACATCATGTGCGCTTGAGTCGATGTTGGAAATGGTTACGCCGATTTCTCCCGTGTCGCCCAGGCGCAGCTGTCTTGGCAGCACGCCGCGGACAGAGACCGGGTTTGCAACCGGCATCTCGCTTTCGCTCAGTGAGAAGTTGTTGCCGTCCACACCGACCGCCGTAATGCGGTAAGCAGTGAGTGAATCCGGCAGCTTGAATGAATACTCTGCGTTGCCGTTTTCGTCCGTCTTCAGGTCGGGGATAAAGAGCGCCGTCGGTTCAAAATTCTTGCGCTCCTGCATTTTTTCGTCGTCGCCGTCTTCGTTGTCACCGCCGATAAGGTTTTTCACCTCGTAGGTAACCGGATCCATGAGCAGGGAGCGGGAATCGCCGCCCTTTACGCAGTCGGGGAACAGTCCCTTGTTGTAGAAGAATTCTACCGGATCGGGCACATGGTAATTGATAAGGTCGATGACGCCGCGGTCAACTGCCATAAGCGTAACTTCCGCATTTGCCACAGCAGAGCCGTTCTTTGTCGCATGGATGGAAATCTTTGCGGTTTCGCCGGGGCGGTAGCTTGCCTTGTCAGTCTTGATGTCTATGTCAAAACGCTTGGGCGTGGGGTTCACGTTCAGCACGGCGACCCCGAAGTAGCCCTTCGGCTTGTCAAGGTCAGGCGTGTTGTAATCGTTTTTGGGTGCGCCGGAACGCACGGAATAAGAAGAAAGCGTTACGTACATGACCGGCACATAGGATTCCTTCACCGGAATTGAAAGCACCGTTGTGGGTACGTCAATCTTTCTGATTTCCTGCGAGACAAGGCCTTCGCGTTCCACGGTGAGCAGGTAGGTTCCCTTGGGCAGGGGGCTCTGCATAAGAATCTGTGCAGTGTCGCCCACTTCGTAGGAATCCTTGTTCACCGTCATGGTGATTTCTTCGGCATTGTCGCGGTTGAACCAGTACCAGTCGGAGCTGGTTGCATAGAAGCGGGATTCCGTTATGACGTCGCGCCCGCGGTTGTCTTTTGCGGAAAGACGCAGCAGGTAAGCACCGCCCTTTGGCGGGACAATGGAAAGCTCCGTTGCATTTCCGCTGCCGGAAAGGGTGAGTTCCTTTTCTTCTTCAGTTACCATTTCGCGGACGTAGCGGGTGTTAATCTGCCCGTTCCATGAAACCTGCTGCACTTCTTTCCATTCTTCGCGCAGCAGTTCCAGCTTCATGGTCTTCTTTGCGGGCAGGTCACCGGCAGCGGGGGCGCCGCCGTCCGGTGTAACGCAGATGTAGTCGAATTTTACGGTGTCCCCCTTCTTGGGGAAACCGTTCCGGTCATGGTTTTTCAGGCCGATGTAATAGCGCGCGGGATGCACGAGCACGGACGCAACGGTGCTGATTGCCTGGTTTGCGTTATCGGAAACGGTGGCTTCCATGCGGTAGCTGTACGCATTGCCCAGCAGCTTTTCGCCGCCGGTTTTCTGCGAGATGCTTGCCTTGCCGTCGCCGTTCAGCATGCCGTCGGCGCTGTCAAGGGAAGTGCGGCCGTCGTAACCCTGCACCGGGCCGAATGTGTAGCCGTTGAACTTGCTTCCCTCCGGGCGGAATCCGACCTGCTCGCGTGACCAGTAGGCATTGTAGTAGCAGCCTGCAAGACTGCCGCCGCCCAGATAGTTTGCGGTAACGTCCGCAGCGATGTCATCGCCGGAATAATAGGTGATGGACGGCACGGAAGACTTTACCTCAAAGCGGAGCCGCTCGAAGAACTGCACTTCCACTCTGCACGTCTGGGTAGCGTTGCTGCCTTCGCGCTTGTAACGGATGTAGTAGGTGCCGGGGTTCAGGTCTTCCGGAAGTTTTATCTTGCCCCAGAAGGTTCCGTTTGCTGTAGTTTTATCGTCCAACGTGTAATAGACGGAGGGGTTCCATGAACCGTCGTCCAGCGTCAGGTGGAATTTGCCGGAGTAGGGCTGGTAGTCGCCAACTTTCAGCGTGCGGTCGATGCCGCGGAACGTGATGGTTTCGCCCGGCTTGTACAGGCCGCGGTCAGAGAAGATGAAGGTGATGTTCCGTTCGTTTTCGGCAGACGAGGGGTAACCGGTGTTGTAAACTCCGGCATGCCACATGCTGTTGATGTCCGGCTGGAACATAACGCGGTCATTCTTCGTCTTTGCTTCTATATAAATAGAAAAAGTTTTGTTGTGGACGGCACCCTTGTCGAATTCCACCACTGCAAAGCCCGAATCGTCGGTTTTTGCCTTGCCCAGCACCGGATGGTGCCCGCTCAGCAGCTCTGCGTAGGATTTATAGGTAGTACGGTCAATAGCGTAGACGGTAACTTCTGCATTCGGAACGGCTTCGCCTGTTTTCAGGCTGGACACAAGCACTGCTGCGCCGTTGTAGGCGTAGCGGGCCGTTATGCCCAAATCCGTTACCTGTATCGTCTGCGAATTCTGCATGGTGTCGGTGTGAATCTTTTTTTCCTGTGTCTGCCAGTCAGTCATCTTGTACTGGTACACCATGTCTGCATCAAAAAGCAGGGATCCGTGGTACTCATCGCCCGCTTTTTCAAGGAAGGGCGTCAGATCGACGGCCTGCAGCACTTTGACGTTCTGCGGAATCTGTGCGGGGTCAAGCACCTGCGTCTGGCTGTC
>CADCQA010000103.1 GCA_902803415.1 uncultured Spirochaetaceae bacterium
GCAGGCCGCCCGCCGTGCCGAAATCCACGATGACATACTGAAGATGCCCAACGGCTATGATTCCATCGTGGGCGAGCGCGGAATCAAACTGAGCGGCGGTCAGAAGCAGCGCGTTTCCATTGCCCGGTGCTTCCTCAAGAACCCGCCGATTCTTATCCTGGATGAAGCTACTTCCGCACTGGACACCGCAACAGAGCTAAAAATTCAGCATTCCTTTGACGAGCTTGCCAGGGGGCGCACAACCCTTGTGATTGCGCACCGCCTTTCTACCATAAAGAATGCCGACAAAATTGCCGTCGTTACCGACCACGGCATTGCCGAGCAGGGCACCCACGACGAACTCATGGAAAAGCGCGGAGAATATTACCGCCTGTGCACGGTGCAGGAACTCTAGCCACTACGTGTACTTTCCATTTTCGTTCGCCTGGTACCGCCCTGCCGGTAAAAGGCTAAAACTTTATCCTCAGGAAGCGGACAAAATTAATCAGCGCACGCAGCGCTTCATCGCATAAAACTGCGATGAACACGCCGAGCATGCCCAGTTTAAAAACAAAAACGCAGAGGCAGGAAAGCCCGATGACGCCCGCCGTTCCCATAATCTGAGTGAACAGCATCCATTTGGTATCGCCGTAGCCGCGGATTCCGTTTCCGATGATGATGTTGCCCGATTTCCCGAACAGGTTTGCGGCAACAAGAATAATGTAAATCACGGACATTTCAATGACTTCCTTGTCCGTGGTGAACAGGCTCAGGGTAAGCCGCGGGAAAATCGAAATAAAAATCAGTGCAAGTGCAGAAACAAGGAACGACCACTTTATTGCAGTCTTTACAACGTTGCGGTAAAGCTTCAGGTCTTTTGCGCCCGTTGCTTCGCCGGTCAGCGTGAGCGTGCCGCTTCCGATTGAACCGATTATCACGACAATAAGAATTTCCACCGTGAATACCATTGAATAGATACCCGCCGCAACTTCGTTGATTGTGTTCAGAATCCTGATGATGCAGAGGTTTCCCGTGTTCCACAGCAAGTCTTCCAGCGCCGTGTTTACGCCAAGTTTTACGGAACGCAGGTAGAATCCGATTTTTGCTCCAAGAATGCGTTTTATTCCCGGACTGGTAAAGAATTTGTTTTTCTTTGCAATCGTTACGTACATCAGGTAAAAGGCCCCGACGTATTCTGCAATTGTAGTTCCCAGCGCGGCACCGGCAATTTCCATCCGCGGGAATCCGAACTTTCCGAAAATCAAAAGGTAATCCAGAATGATGTTCAGGACTGAGCGGATGATTCCGTATGAAACAAGCGGCTTTGTGTAATTTGAAGTCTGAAAGACAACGCTGTATGCAGAACCGAGTCCCAGTATCAGGAAGACGGGCGCATAGATTCTTGTGTAGGTAACGCACAGCTTCATCACGTTTTCGGAAACGCCCATCAGCGTAAAGACAAACGGGCTGCAGAACATCCAGAACGCGAACAGTACAATGGGAATCACATTGTGAAACTTAATCAGCGAAGCAGCATAGTTCTTTGCCTTGTCGATATCCTCTTCGCCAACAGCGTGACTTATCAGGATTGAAGCTCCCATTGAAAGCGAGAAGATAAAAGACATGGTTGTCCACACCGGTGCCGTTGCGTTCCCTACTGCGCTCATGTAAAGAATGTTCATGCGTCCCAGAAAGATTCTGTCGATGAACATCTGAATCTGCGAAATCAGATTGCTCAGCATGATCGGAACAAAGATTTTTACCAGTTTATTTTTGTATGTCTCTTTGAATGCCATTTTTCTGTGACCTCGTTATGTGTGCAGGCTGCAAGAATTTTTGTACGGGCAAGTATAGCACAGTCCCCGGACAATTGCCAGTACCTGTTTGCAAAGAATCACGCAGTGCTCAATGCCAGCAAACGCATTGCGTCACATGCCATGCTCGTCTTCCTGTTATGGAACATTTTGCGCAAAAAATTATTTGCCCTATCAGCAAATGATAGTATCTCGTGGTATACTATCAGTATGGAAAAGAAAACTAAGACACCAGAACGCAAACTGAACAAGAAAATGCTGGAGCGGATTATTATAGTCCACAATGCAATAAAGTCGGGTATGTACCCGAATGTCCGGAAACTGCAGCGGCTCTATTGTGAGCAAACCGGCTATAGCAATGTCGGTGAAGCTACCATCTACCGTACTTTAGATGCTCTTTCTGTAAACTTTCATGCCCCTCTTAAATTTGACCGTGCAAAAGGCGGTTATTGCTATATGGACGATAACTGGGAGTTTGCGCTGAACAGTGTTTCCGAACAGGAAATTTTTTATCTTTCTGCTGCAAAGACGCTGCTTGCTTCATTTGAAGGAAGCCCTGTATACAATGCTATAGCAGAAGCAATTAATTTTATTACTGATACGCAGGAAATAGGAAAAAGCGAACTTCTCAAACGGATTGCTGTTCCCCCGGTTCCCAAAATAAGCGTTGATGAAAATATATGGAAGGAAATGCTTTGTGCGCTTCAGAACAATCTGATTGTTGAGTTTGACTATAACGGCAGGTGGAATACTCAAACAACGCACCGCCGGGTGCATCCGTATCAGTTCCTGTTTGATGACGGTGCATGTTTTCTGTTCGGTTATGCAGAAGAGCGCAAGGCAGACAGACTGTTCTATCTGACAAGAATAAAGAACCTTAAGCTTACAGATGAGCATTTTGAACTGCCGGAAAACTTTGAGTTTTCTTCCCGCTGCGGAGGCGGAAAGTTCGGTGCATTCATGACAGATGAACTTGTAAGCTTTACGATTGATTTATACGGTGACGCACGGCAGATTGTAAAGGACAGAATCTGGGCTGATGACCAGAAGATAATTGATTTTGATGACGAAGAAAAAACACGTATTGAGTTTTCTTCAACGCAGTGGTTTAAAGTCATGGAATGGGTTCTGTCGCAGGGAGAGCATGCGGTTCCTGTTGCACCAAAAGAATTTGTGAGCGAATGGAAAGAGCGGGTAGAAGCGATGGCAGAAACTGCCCGGGGGCTGTAAAGCCCTTTTACGATGCCGCGGCAGTTTTCCCCGCAAGCCAGTCTTTTACCCCTTCCATGGAAAGCGTGCCGGAGGCGACGGCAAAACCAAAGTCGGAAAGCTCCCTTTGCGAATACACAAGCTTCTCGCCGTTAATCTGCAAAAAGAGCAGCGTCAGATGCACGCCCGTCCGCTTGTTGCCGTCCGCGAAGGGGTGGTTCTCAACAAGTGAGTAACACAGTCTGGCTGCCTTGTCGTAAAGCCCCGGATACAACGGTACGCCGCCGAACGTCTGGAATGGGGATTTGAGCGCGGAGTCCAGAAGCCCCGCGTCCCGCAGTCCGTTCATTCCGCCGGTCGCTTCCACAAGGCCGGAGTGAATCGCCATGACCTGGTTTGCCGTAAAGAACATCATGTCGCAAGCTCCTTATACGCTTCAAGGTTCTGTTCCACAAGCTTGTCCGAAATGGCAAGCAGCTCCTCGTCAGGCAGCGTGTCATACAAACTGCCGTCCTTATGGTTCTCAACATCCTTTTTCTGTTCCATCGCTTTCTCCATATCTTTAATTACCCGATTTGATTCATAATGTTTTCCCACTCCTCCGCGCCCAGGTCGCAGTAGTGCAGGTCCTGCTCAAAGGTCGTGTCGGCCTTGTTCAGACCGAACGCTTTCCGAATCTTCTCCAAGTCCGCCCGAGTCACGTTGTTCCCATGGTAGACGTAGAAACGCCCCTGGTCACGGCGGAACACGACGCGGCCGCGCGGAATGCGGAAGTACTCGTCCCGCATGACAACGGGCAGCTTCTCCAGCTCGCCGCTCGAACGCAGCTCCTCCCAGTAGTCCGCATGGTCCTTCGTACCTCCGACGGCATCCCCGTATGCCAGCCCCTCCGCAAGGGAAACGGCATGCATGAAAGCAATCTCGTGCTTGTACAGCCAGAAGATGCCCACCTGGGGACAGCCTCTTTGTCCATCAGCTTTCAACATACCTCCTGTTCATAAAAACCGGAAAGCCATTCTCTGAAAATCGCTGGAGAAGCATTCTTCATCGTATGAAGGACTTCCTGGCCGTTGGTAATCCACGAGACAGGTTTCTGCGTTTTGTGCAGGATACTCAGGACATTGCCGAATGTCGCCGTCTCGTCGCACTTGGTGACGGTGACGCTCTTGTAGCCGAACAGCTCGTAACGCTTAAACGTCTGTTCCAGGTCACTGTACTTCATCGGCGCCGGGACGGTAAGAATCACCTCCGCATCCAGCCCCGGCAGGCCCAAGATGTCCCGAAGCTTGCTGCTTTTTTCTTCGTCCTTGGGGCTGACACCGCTTGTATCGATGAATAC
>CADCQA010000104.1 GCA_902803415.1 uncultured Spirochaetaceae bacterium
CCCAGCGTCTTGTCCTTCATTTCCTGCCCGATGAAATTCTTCTTTCCTTTTTCTGCAAGACCGGCAATTTCAGCGCCCTTGCCCTTGAGCGTGTTGACCCAGCTGTTTGCCTCGATGACGGGGCGGCTGGAAATGAGCATGGCAAGCACCACCAGTTCCTTGACGGCATTTGCATTTGCGCCGGGCGTGTTGAATACCACAACGCCCTTCTGCGCAAGGTCCTTGACGGGGATATTGTTGACGCCCGCGCCTGCGCGTGCAATTGCCTTTACCGTCGGGTCAAGCTGCATGGTAAGCATGTCGTGGGAGCGGACGAGAATTGCGTCCGGCTTGACGATTTCACTTGCAATTTCATAGTCATCGCGGGGGAAGTTGTCCAGTCCCTTTGCGCTGATGCGGTCTAATGTCTGAATCTTGTACATAGCGTTCTCCTTGTCTCCTGCTTTTAAGGCATCTCTAAAAACTCGCTGTTGCGACTTTTTAGAGATTGCCTGCGAGTTTTAAGTCGCTGTACTAGCGCGACTTAAAACATCGCATTTTCAAAGTCACCTCGAAAAACTGAAGTTTTTCGAGGTTCCCTTTTACCTGACGGCTTACTGATGTGCAGCTGCGAATTCATCCATAAACTTGATGAGCGCCTGTACGCCTGCAAGCGGCATAGCGTTGTAGATGGATGCGCGCATGCCGCCGACGAGCCGGTGTCCGGCAAGGTTCATCAGGCCGGCAGCTTCCGCCGCCTTCACAAATTCCTTGTTCAGCGCCTTTGCCTTGTCGGGGTCGGTTTCCTTTGTCAGGAAGGGCACGTTCATGAGTGAGCGGCTGCCCTTTTCCGCAGTGGCGTGGTAGTATGCGCTTGCATCCAGGTAATTGTACAGCAGGTCTGCCTTTTCTACGTTGCGGCGGTGGATTTCCTTTACACCGCCGATGTTTTCAATCCAGTCCAGCACTTTGCCAAGCACGTAAATCTGCCAGCACGGCGGCGTGTTGTACATGCTGCCCTTGTCTGCGTGTGTTTTGTAGCAGAGCATGGTGGGGGTTCCTGCGCGCGGCGCGTCGGTGATCAGGTCTTCGCGGATGATGACGAGCGTAACGCCTGCCGGGGCAAGGTTCTTCTGTGCACCGGCGAAAAGCAGCCCGAACTTGCTTACGTCGAGCGGCTCGGACAGGATGCAGGATGAAATGTCCGCCACAAGCGGGATGCTGCCGGTGTCGGGAATGTATTCATAGTGCGTGCCCATGATGGTGTTGTTCAGGCAGATGTAGGCATAGTCGTAGTCGCCGGAAATTTTTTCGACGCGCGGGATATATGAGTAGTTGCGGTCTTTGCTGGATGCAATGACGTCAACGTCGATGCCCAGGTGACGTGCTTCCTCTGCGGCCTTCTTTGCCCACACGCCGGTTTCAATGTATGCGGCGCGTCCGGTACGGATGCCGAGGTTCTGTGCAACCATGGCGAACTGGGTTGAACCGCCGCCCTGCAGGAAAAGGACTTTGTAGTTGTCCGGAACGTTCATCAGCTTGCGCACCTGTGCCTCTGCATGGGCAATAATCGGCTCAAAGACTGAGGAACGGTGGCTCATTTCCATTACGGACTGCCCGGAACCCTGGTAGTCAAGCATTTCTGCCGCGCATTCCTTCAGAACTTCTTCGGGAAGGCAGGACGGCCCTGCGGAAAAATTGAACACCCTTTTGACATCGCTCATACTGATACCCCTTATCGTTAACGGGCGCCCCCGGAATCCGTCCGGAGACGCTTCTATGTGGGAACCTCCCGGTTTCCCGTCCGGCTCCCGGAGGAACCGGCTGTTTCCTTCATAATAAACCTGGTCGGAAACTTCAGTTTCAGAACATGTTACTTTGAAATGCGATGTTCAAAATCGCGCTGTTTGAGCGATTTTTAACTCGCCGACCTGAGCGGAAATGTAGTTTCCGACCAGGTCTAATGACTGTCCGCAAACTGGCTGGCGCTGAGCTGCCTAGGCAGTAATCCGGACGCCCCTGCCGCTCAGCTTTCCTTCGGTTCCCCGGCACAGAGCGAAAGCGTTTCCAGCGCAGTCAGCAGGGAAACGTTTTCCACCCGCACGGACGGCGGCACGGAAAGCACGCACGGCGTGTAGTTCACAATGCCCCGTATCCCGCAGCTGACAAGCCGCGCTGCCGTCGGCTGGGCTTCCGCCGGTTCCACGGTCAGGATTGCATATCTGATGCCTTCTTCGCGGATAACCTGCTCCAGCATGGTGGTGGGATGCAGGGGAAAAATGGCGTGCAGGATTTCCGTGCGGTTCACGCTGGAATCAAAGCCCGCCGCAATTTTAAATACGGTCGTTTCCAGCTCGGTGTTGTCCAGCAGTGCCTGTCCCATGCGGCCAAGCCCCACAATGCAGCATTTCTGCGGCTCAGTGGAAATATGCAGCACCTGCCGCAGTGCTTCCCGCAGTTCTTCGACGCGGTAGCCGCTGCTTGAGCCGCGGCGCAGGTTCAGCAGGGTGATGTCCCTCCGCGTAACCGTTGCGGACCAGCCTGCCAGCTGCTCAATCTGCTGTGAAGTGATGTGCTTTTCTGTGTAGCCGGAAAGCAGCCGTTCAAGAAGAACCAGTCGTTTTATAGCCGGGACAGGGATAGCCTTCATAATACCTCTGTGAAAAAACTCACGGAATTTCCGCTAAATTCGCTTTTCATTTTATCTGTCTGAACGCGTTTGGTAAAGTCAGAAAGCACGCTGCGGGGCGGAATTTCGCGTTTTGGGAGGAAATTCCGGTGAATTTTGGAGCAAAATGGAAATTGTGTGATTTTATGCACAGTAAATCGGGCGAAAAGCGGCGATTTTCCGGGGGAAACCGCTTCGGTCGGCGGAAAGTTTCTGTTGCTGCGGCGCCGCTGCATTTTTCGCGGGGAACGCATTTTCTGCCTCTTGCGGAACCTTGCTTTTTCCTCTCCTCAGAATTTTTCAGAAAAAAATGCAAATTTTGCAAAAAAAAGCATAAACTCGGCAGAGATAGTAGGTGAGGGGGCGGCGGAGTTCCGCTCCGGGGAGGTACCATGAAAGGTATGTGTGCGGCAGCCGCGGCGCTGCTGCTTGGTGTGGTGTTCGGCTCCTGCTCGTCTGCGGGGGCTGATGGCGGCAGGGAAACGCTGCGGGTGGTCAGCTGGAATGTTCAGACGTTCTTTGATGCCCGCAATGACGGCGGGGAATACAAGGAATTCCTGCAGAGCAAGAAATGGGGGGAGGCACCGTACCGCGAGCGGCTTTCCCGGCTGTGCGGGGCAATCCGTGCACTTGATGCGGATGTCTTTATCATGGAA
>CADCQA010000105.1 GCA_902803415.1 uncultured Spirochaetaceae bacterium
GCCCTGCTGAATCCCCATGAGGAATCCGTTGTCTGGACGGTTGACCCGCGCTGGCTTGCGGATGCTTACAAGCGGCGCTATGTGGAAAAGGCCTACCGGCTCTTCCACCGCTTTCCCTTTACCGAGTGCCCGCTGGTCTGCTGGTATATATTGAAACAGAATGAACTTGATATGATTCGTACGGCTTCTGAAAGTTTGCGCCTTCATGTTCCCGCATCGCAGGCGATGCAGACTGCCGGAGTAAGGGAGGTACACAATGTCTAAAACTACTGCAATGCGCCTGGTTGAGCTGATGGTCTACAAGGAGGATATCCATGCCGTCCTTTCGTACCTTGGCAAGCTCGGCGAGTTCCAGTTCCAGGACGATGTTGTCCAGAAAACTGACGACAAGGACGGCGACGCAGCGGCAAATCCGGATGCGGACGTGTACCGGCGGCTGCAGACGGTGCGTGCGGAGCTTGACATCCCTGACCTGAAGGATTACACGGAGGAGCTGTCGCTCCCCACGGAGGAAGACCGCGGAACCGCCGAAAAGCTCATTGCGGCAGTGGAAGATATCCATGCGCGCGAAATCGACGCTTCCAAGAACCTTTCCGGCGTAGCGGATGCATACACGGAGGCGCTGGCATTTTCCAACCTGAAGATGCCGTATTCCGAACTTGAGACGCTTTCCTTCCTCACGCTCAGAATCGGTAAAATAGAAGATTCTAAATTCGACCTGCTGAAGGCAAAGCTTGGCGGCCGGGCAATTCTTGTGCGCGTCGGGAACGACAGCAGCCGCATTATGGTTGCCTGTGCAAAGAATGCCCGCTTCTTTGTGGACACGGAGCTGAAGAACATCGGCTTCCAGCCGCTGCAGGTTCCTGAGAATTTCAAGGGCATCCCGGAAGATGCCATAGACCGCCTTGCTGCAGAAAAAGAAGAGAAGGAGAAGGTGCTTGCAGACGTGCAGGCTGAGCGCCACAATTTTGTGGAAGCCCACCGTGATTCGCTCCTACACCTGCTGCAGGTCTTTTCCGTCGGCAGTCAGATTTACGCCGTGGAAAACAGCCTGGAATCCACGCAGTTTGTCTACCGCATTTCCGGCTGGGTGCCGGCGTACCTGACAAAGGACATTACAAAGGCGCTTGACGGCATGACGGGCGGGCGCACGGGTATCCGCGAATTCCTTCCGTCCGAGGTTCAGTCCGTTATTTCCGGCGGCGAGAAAGTGCCGGTGCAGCTCAAGCACGGCAAGCTGGTGAGCAACTTCGAGCGCATGATTTTCAGCTACGGCTCCCCGCTGTACGGCACGGTGGATCCCACACCCTTTGTTGCGATTTTCTTTACGGTGCTGTTCGGCATTATGTTCGGCGACGCGGGGCAGGGGCTTGTGTTCCTCATCCTCGGTATACTTATGACCAAGCGCGTCATCCGGCTGGGCGGCTGGGAAAAATTTAACCTTATTTTCATCTGCATAGGTATCAGCAGCACCATCATGGGGCTGTTAACCGGCGAATTCTTTGCGAGCGCCGCCGTTCTGCGGCCCTTCGAACGTTGGGTAACCGGGCTGTTCGGTACTCCGCGCGACCAGATTCTGCCGATGATGCCTTCCAGCGACCCTGCGTCCATCACGCGGATGTTCATGTTCTTTGGCTTTACGGTGGGTGTGGGCTTCATCATCAACTCCACGGGCATCATCATCAACATCATCAACCAGTTCTCGCTCAAGCGAAAGGGCGTCGCGCTCTTCGGCAAAACCGGTGTGGCGGGCGCGGTATTCTTCTGGTATGTGATTGTTTTTGCGCTCCGTGTTGCCTTCCTGCACCATGCACCTGCGCTCTATGACTGGATTGTCATGGGACTTACGCTTTTCCTGACGGCCTTCGGTGAGCCGTTCGCCCGCCTGGTGGACGGGGAGCGCCCGGTGCTGGAAAACGGTCTTTTTGCCGCAATCATTGCGGCCGTGGTGGAAATCATCGAAGTCATTTCCTCCTATCTTTCCAATACGGTCAGCTTCCTCCGCGTCGGCGCCTTTGCGCTGGCACATGCAGTGCTCGGTTTCATCATCGAGATGCTTGCGGAGATTGCGCCCGGTCCGGCGGGCATCGTCGTGCTGATTATCGGCAACGTGATTGTTGTGGTACTTGAGGGCATGATTGTTGCCATCCAGGTTGTCCGTCTGCAGTACTATGAATTCTTCAGCAAATTCTTTACGGAAAGCGGAAGGGAATTCAAGCCGTTCAGGTTTACCTACGGCACTGCACGGATAAAATAAGGCTGGTCCGGAACTTTTGGCAGGCTTTGCTGCTGTCTTTGACGGCGTTAAGGGAAAATTCAGATACGTTTGTTTCTGGATTCCTGAAAATAGAGATGTATAGAGGTGTTTCTATGAAGAACAGAAAATTGTGGGTGTCCCTTGGGATGATGATGGTTGTCTCCGCTGCGTGCCTGTTCGCGGAGGACACGGCGGCAGCAGCTCAGGCTGCGGGTGGCATCGCTTCTGCCATCAAATATATCGCGGCTGCTCTGGCAGTCGGCATTGCCTGTCTGGGCGGCGGTGCGGCAGTCGGCAAGATTGGTGCTGCAGCAATGGGCGCCATGAGCGAAAATGCGGAGCTTTCCGGTAAGGCGCTGCCGTTCGTCGGTCTTGCAGAAGGTATCTGCTTGTGGGGCTTCCTTGTGGCCCTGTTCATCATCATCATGTAAGGTTTGATGGAATATTTTGTAATAGGGGAACGGGAGCTTGTCCTGGGCTTTATGCTTGCGGGCGTGAAGGGACAGGCTGCGTCCAACCGGCAGGAGGCCCTGCAGGCTTTCCAGCTGATGACCGGACAGTCTACTTCCGCCGGGGCACCGGTTGGCGTGGACAGGCCGAAAGTTCTCATTCTGACAGAAGATGTCGCTGACATGCTGTCCAGTGAAGTCAGAAGCTGGCAGATGGAAGGCAAGGCTCCTCTTATTGTCGAGATTCCTGGTCTGGAGGGTCACATCGAGGGCAGAAAAACGCTCACCGATGCAATCCGCGAGGCCGTGGGAATTCAGGTGTAAAACCAGTGGTGACGGAAGTGTAGTTATATGGAAGAATTACGTTCAACTGAGGCTCTTGATACCGAAATCCGCAACGATGCCCGCAGAAAGGCGGGGAAGATTCTGGAACAGGCCGAGGAAAATGCAGGAACGCTCCTTGCTGATGTAGAGAAAAAGGTGCACGAGGCGGCGGAGGCTGCAAGGCAGTCATCCCGGAACAGGCTTGCGCTGTACGAGAAGAATATCAATGCCTCGCTTCCGCTTGAAAAAGAGCGGCACCTTGTTTCCTACATCCATAATGCCGTGATAGAGGCGATGAACGCGTATTTTGACGGGCTCAGTGCCGGGCAGCGCCTGGATATCATCAAGGCTCTTGTTGAACGCTCACAGCCGGTTCTTTCTGGTGCTGATGTCCACGCAGTGGCGGTGGGCATTGATGTTAAGGCGGCGGAAAAAATGCTGCGCAAGGAGCTGGGTACGTCGGTGCTGTCCTGCACGGCCGGTGATGCACAGCTGCTTGCCGATGAAGCCGTCCCCGGTTTCAGCCGGAGGGAAGGCATCATCCTGCGCAGTGCTGACGGCAGGCTTGTCTGCCGCCTGAGCCTTGACGAGAAGGTCAAGGAGATTCTTGACACGCAGCGCGCAGAGCTTGCGGCTACGCTTTTCTGCGGGAGGCTCCCTGAATGATAACTGGTAAGATAACACGCATTTCCGGCCCGATTGTCTATGCGGAAGGCCTTGATGGCTGCGGCCTGTACGATGTGGTTGATGTCGGCGACAAAAAGCTCATCGGCGAAATAATCCGGCAGGACAAGGGCAGGGCAACCATAGAAGTCTACGAGGATGACAGCGGCATGCAGGTTGGCGAAAAAGTCGTCAGCAACGAGCGCCCTCTGTCACTGAAGCTGGGACCGGGCCTTGTCGGTACCATCTACGACGGTATCCAGCGCCCGCTCCGCGAGATGTATGAATCCGGCGGGGCTTTCCTGCTGCCGGGGCAGCGCACCGAGCCGCTTGACCCGGAGAAAAAATGGGACTTCACTCCACTGGTGGAGGAGGGCGCAGACATTGCCCCCGGCATGGTGCTTGGCACGGTGCAGGAGACAGGTTCCGTCCTGCACAAAATCATGGTGCCGCCTTTTATCCGCGGGCGCAAACTGGCTTCCTTCAAGGGTGCCGGAAGCTATACCGTTGACGAGGAAATCGGTACCACGGAGCTGGGCGAAAAGCTGACGATGAGCCAGTACTGGCCGCTCCGCAAGCCGCGTCCCTTTACACAGAAACTGGAAGTAAGCCAGCCGCTGGTTACGGGCCTGCGCGTCATTGACGTGTTCTTCCCGCTTTCCAAGGGCGGTACTGCGGCAATTCCCGGTGGTTTCGGCACCGGCAAAACCATGACCCAGCATGCAATTGCAAAGTGGTGCGACGCAGATTTGATTGTTTACATCGGCTGCGGCGAGCGCGGCAACGAGATGACGGACGTTCTTACCGACTTCCCCAAGCTGATTGACCCGCGCACGGGGCGTTCCCTGATGGAGCGCACCATACTTATTGCAAATACGTCGAACATGCCGGTTGCAGCGCGCGAAGTTTCGCTCTATGCGGGTATTACGCTCGCCGAATACTACCGCGACATGGGCATGCATGTGGCCATCATGGCTGATTCTACCTCCCGCTGGGCCGAGGCTCTGCGCGAGCTGTCCGGGCGCATGGAGGAAATGCCTGCGGAAGAAGGCTTCCCGGCGTACCTGCCTACGCGCCTTGCGGAATTCTACGAGCGTGCGGGGCGCGTCAACAGCCTCTGCGGGCAGGAAGGCTCTGTTTCCGTCATTGGTGCGGTTTCCCCGCCGGGCGGCGACTTCTCCGAGCCGGTCACGCAGCATACCAAGCGCTTTATCCGCTGCTTCTGGGCACTTGACCGCGAACTTGCCAATGCGCGCCACTATCCGGCAATCGGCTGGATTGATTCGTATTCCGAATACGCTGACGAAATAAAGGCGTGGTGGGACAAATTTGACCCGCGCTGGGCGACCGTCCGCATCAAGGCGCTCGACCTGCTCAAGCGCGAGCAGCGCCTGCAGCAGATTGTCCGGCTTATCGGCGCTGATGCCCTGCCCGACAGCGACCGGCTCATCCTTACGGTCTGCGAGATGCTCAAAAACGGCTTTCTGCAGCAGGATCAGTTTGACAAGGTTGACGCGTACTGTGTGCCGGAAAAGCAGGTGCAGCAGCTTCTGCTCATCATGAACTTCTATGACAAGGCACTGGCGGTCATACAGCTTGGCTGTCCGCTGCTCAAGGTGCATGAGCTTCCGGTCCGGACGGAAATTGTGCGGGCAAAGGGAGTCGTCGGGAATGACCAGCTTGACGGGCTCACTGGTATTGCAAGCCACCTGGAAGACCAGATGGCAGAGCTGGAGCGGATGTACCGCAAGGACACTGTTGCATGAAAGGAATCGAATACAAGGGACTGTCGCAGATAGACGGCCCCATCATTGTGGTGAAGCGTACTCCGAATTCATTCTACGATGAAGTCGTCTATGTCCGTGACAAAAACGGCGAGAAGAAGACGGGACGCATCATCGACATAAACGAAGAAGTTGCCGTTGTGCAGGTCTTTGGTAGCACGACGGGCCTTGACCTTGACTCGACGACCGTCGAATTCCTTGAGGAACCGATGGAACTGCGCGTGGGGCAGGGTCTGCTCGGCCGCATATTCAACGGCCTGGGCGAACCGATTGACGGCTATCCTCCCATCATCTCCAGCAAAAAGGTGAATGTGAACGGCATGCCCATCAATCCCTATGCGCGCGTATACCCCCGCGATTTCATCCAGACGGGCATTTCTTCCATAGACGGCATGAATACGCTTATCCGCGGGCAGAAACTTCCGGTGTTCTCCGGCAACGGTCTGCCGCATAACAAGCTCGCCGCGCAGATAATCCGGCAGGCAAAGCTCAAGAATTCGGACGAGGAATTCGTCATGGTCTTTGCCGGCATGGGCATCAAGTATGATGTCGCCCAGTTCTTCAAGCATACCTTCGAGGAATCCGGTGTCCTTTCCAAGGTTGTCATGTTCCAGTCGCTCGCGGATGCACCTTCCGTGGAACGCATCATCACGCCCCGCTGCGCACTCACTGCGGCAGAATACCTTGCCTTTGAGTGCAACATGCACGTGCTCGTTGTGATGACGGACATGACCAACTACTGCGAGGCACTCCGCGAAATTTCTACGACGCGCGGCGAGGTTCCGGGGCGCAAGGGCTATCCCGGCTATCTCTATTCCAACCTTGCAGAGCTGTACGAGCGCGCAGGAAAAATACAGGGAAGCAGCGGTTCCATCACGCAGATTCCCATTCTTTCCATGCCGAATGATGATATTTCGCACCCGATTCCAGATTTGACGGGCTACATCACGGAAGGGCAGATAGTCCTTGACCGCGAACTGTCTTCCAAGGGCCTGTACCCGCCGGTTGCCGGTCTGCCCTCGCTCAGCCGCCTGATGAAGGACGGCATTGGCGCCGGCATGACCCGCGAAGACCATGCCGCTGTTTCGAGCCAGCTTTTTGCATCCTACAGCAAGGTCAAATCTATCCGCAACCTTGCGGCAATTATCGGCGAAGAGGAACTTTCCGACCTTGACAAGCTCTACCTCAAATTCGGCAGCGAACTTGAGGCGAAATTCTTTACGCAGGGTGAGTACGAAGACCGCTCCATCGAGCAGACGCTTGATCTGGGCTGGCGCCTGCTGAGCATCCTGCCCCGCGACGAGCTGTACCGTATCAAGGACGAGCTCATCGACAAGTACCTTCCCGGTCAGGACGCATAGCCTATGGCAAAGCTGAATATCGCGCCCACCAAATCCAATCTTCTCGCCATAAAGGAGCAGCTTGCTGTCAGTACGGAAGGCTACGACCTGCTGGAGCAGAAGCGGGAAATCCTCGTGATGGAACTCATGAGGATGGTGGAAAAGGTAAAGCTGCTGGAGCGTGACATGGACAAGTGCGTCGAAAAGGCCTATCCTGCGCTCAAGACCATGCTGCTGACCGTCGGCGGCGACCGTGCCGAACGCATAGCTCATTCCGTGGACTATACGTTCAACATCACCAAGAAGCCCGTCGTCATCGGCGGCATGAGTTTTACGTCCATCGATGTTCAGCTGCCGCGCCGTCAGCTTTTTTCTTCCTTCAAGGGAACTTTCCCCAGCAGCGACGAGGTCATGGCGGACTTCTTCGAGCTGCTGTCGCTGCTTACCCAAATGGCCAGCATCCGCACCATCGTGTGGCGCCTTGCCATGGAAGTGAAGAAGACCCAGCGCCGCGTGAATGCGCTGGACAAAATGGTTATTCCGCAGGACAAGGAAACGGTCAAATACATTGAAAGCGTGCTGGAGGAACGGGAGCGGGACAATGTGTTCGTGCTGAAGGCCCTCAAGCACAAGCAGGACAGCAAATGATAAAGTCTCTTTTCCAGAACGTAGTCGTCGCCTACAACGGTTCAAAGTCCTCTCTTTCGGCGGTTATGTACGCCGTCCTTATGGCAAAATGCTACAAGTGCCATATAAAGGTCGTGTACGTCGTCGATTCTGCAACAATCAAGCAGCTTATGCTCACAAAATTCGTCATCAAGGACGAAGCTGCTTCTTTTGAGGCAAACCTTGAGGCTGACGGCCGCCGGAATCTGGACTTCGCTGCCGGGCTTGCAAAGTCCAAGGGAGTCAAGATTGAAACTGAGCTCCGCAAAGGGGCTGTCTGGTCAGAGATTATCAATGCTGCCGATGAATGCAAGGCAGACCTTATACTGCTGGGCGGCACCACCGGCGGCGGGCAGCTTTCCTCCCAGAGCCGTGACGTGGTGAGCGCGCAGGACAGCGAAATCATCGGCAGTGCACACTGCTCCGTCATGGTTGTCCGGCAGCCGTACATTGAGCAGCTTTTTAAGATAGGTTGAAGTCAAAACAGTATTGTTTAACTTTATTTTACGAGTATATTTATATTATTATAATTTTTTGTAATATTTGATTTTTTCTTAAGACTTTTTTCTCATAAAGGTATATATTGAAACTTATGAGACTATTACTTGTTGAAGATGATGTTCGCCTTTCTCAGGCGCTGGTAGAGGCTTTTCAGAAGAATCGCTATGGTGTTGACGCCGTGTATACCGGCCCTGACGGGCTCAAGTATGCGCAGGGTGGGATTTATGATGCCGTCATCCTGGATGTCATGCTGCCCGGCATGGACGGAATCTCTATACTGAAAACACTGCGCGAAGAAAAGAATGCTGTTCCTGTGCTGCTGCTTTCAGACAAGCATGAGTTGCAGGACATTGTCAGCGGACTTGACAGCGGTGCCGATGATTTTATTCCGAAGCCCTTCGAGCAGGAAGAACTGCTTGCACGTGTCCGCGCTGCAACCCGCCGCAAAGGTGCGTTTAAGGAAAACGCCATCACGTTCGGCGACCTTACGCTTGACAAGAACCGCTGTGAGCTGCAGCGCACAGGCGGCGGCTCCGTAAAGCTTTCCCTCAAGGAACTGCAGATTGTCGAGCTGCTTTTCGACAATCCCCATCAGGTCATTAAAAAGGAAGGCATTATCGAGAAGATATGGGGCGGCGACAGCGATGCGGAGTACAACAATGTAGAAGTCTATATCTCCTTTATCCGTAAGAAGATGGAAGAACTCCAGGTGCACACGAGAATCCGCACGGCCCGTGGCATCGGCTATTCGCTGGAAGACGGCAACTGATAGGGCTGGCGGGAGGTTATCATGATAGAAAGAAACGAAGGGTTTGCGAACCTGACAGCCGGGTATTTGTTCCCGGAAGTTGCAAAGCGGCGTAAGGTGTACCAGACGGCACACCCGGACGCAAAGATTATCAGCCTTGGCATCGGCAACACGACCGAGCCGCTGACTCCGCACATTGCAAAGGCGATGGCAGATTATGCCGCCGCCCTTGGTACGCGGGAAGGGTATTCCGGCTACGGCGACGAGCAGGGACTGACGGAACTGCGTGAGCGGATTGCCGCCGTGCTCTACCCGAAGATGGCATCTGCGGATGAAGTCTTTGTCTCGGACGGAGCCAAGTGCGATATTGCACGCATACAGTCCCTGTTCGGCAGGAAAACTCCTGTTGCCGTGCAGGATCCTGCATATCCGGTCTATGTTGACGGCAGCGTTATCGTGGGAGCGGCGGGCAAGGCCTGCGCGTCCGGTTCCGGCTACGACGGTATCACATACCTGCCGTGCACGGCGGAAAATGCATTTTTCCCCGATCTGTCGGTGGTAAAGCCGGGCACGCTCATTTATTTCTGCAGCCCGAACAACCCGACCGGCAGCGCAAGCACCCGCGCGCAGCTTACGTCCCTTGTTAACTTTGCAAAGGAACACGGCTGCATCATCATTTTTGATGCTGCGTATTCCGCTTTTATCCGCAACCCGGAGCTGCCGCGCACCATTTATGAAATTCCCGGTGCACGCAGCTGTGCCATCGAGATAAATTCCTTCTCCAAGCTGGCCGGCTTTACGGGCGTGCGCCTCGGCTGGTCTGTCGTGCCGTCCGAGCTGCAGTTTGCTGACGGTACGCCGGTCAAGCAGGACTGGAACCGCGTTATGACGACGCTGTTCAACGGCGCCTGCAACATTGCCCAGCACGGCGGCCTTGCTGCCCTTGATTCCGAAGGCATTAAGGAAACAACGGCACTCGTCGATTACTATCTGGAAAATGCCCGCCTGATGCAGGCTGCCCTTGGCGGCAGCAATTTTGCGGCGGCGGGGGTAAAGGTTTACTATACGGGTGATTCCCCCTATCTGTGGGTGCAGTTCCCCGGCTGGAAGAGCTGGGATATCTTTGATTATATCCTTGACAAATGCCGTGTGGTAACAACACCGGGCAGCGGCTTCGGTCCGGCAGGGGAAAGCTATCTGCGCTTCAGCAGCTTTGGTCACCGCGAGGACGTACAGGAGGCCTGCGGCCGCCTTTCAGCCCTTACGCTGGAACGCCGGTAAGCCTGCAGCACACATAAAAAAAGCGGCGGAAGGATATCCTTCCGCCGCTTTTTTTGCACCAGGTACGTGCCCTGTTAGAATTCCGTGCGGAATCCAAGCCAGAAGCTCAGGCTGTGACCCCAGAAGTCGTTTCCTGCTATAATCTTTGTGATGTCCACAGAAACTGCCGTCGTGATGCTGCCTCCGAAGAGCGGCACGGTCACGTAGGGTGTCAGCGTGAAGCGCGGTTCTGCAAAAATCTTTCCATTATCATAGATAATGTCTTTCAGGCTTGTATTCTTTGCGTCGGTCAGCGTTGCATGCATGCCCATCGTAAAGTTCAGGTTGCCCAGATGGAAATGGTCGGTGCTGACGCCAATGTCTGCGCCGATGCCGCTTGCGCCGCCGGTGTACATGTTGGGCATGTCGTAGACATGGGAAGTTGTCTGCGTTGCCGGCTTGTTGAAGAAGGAGAACGTAAGGTTTACGTCCTTTATCTTAACGCGCGGCTCCACAATAAAGTAAAGGTTCTGCACCAGATCTTCCACAAAATCATGGTTTTCGTACTTGTCAAAGCCCATGGCCACTTCGGCAAATCCGCCCTGTATGAACACGGAGAACGGGTCTGAGGCGTTGCCGATGAGCATGGTCATTCCGGTGCGCAGGGTAACGTAGTGCACGATAAGGACTTCTGTCTCAAATGTGCCCTTCGTACTGTCGTGCGGGAAGCCCAGCCCTATGTCCCAGTCAAGCGTAAGGTAGGGGAATGCGAATGCAAAGCGCAGGTCAACATTAAAGTTGTTCTGCGGATTCGTAAGGTTAAAGCGGTCAAAGTCCTGATAAAGGTAGAAACCGATCGCAATCGGCTGCTCAAAGCGCATGGCATAGGAAACGCCCGCTCCGTAGAAGTTGTTTATGTTGTCGCCGGTGTTGCCGCGCCAGCTTTTCATCAGGTCGGAGCCGATGGGCTGTATGCCGAACTGCCGTTCAAGGAACACATCCGTGCCGATGGGTTCGAATTCCCCCAGGAATGACGATACGTAGTGGATGATCGAAGATGTATGGAACTGGAAGGTTGCAGAAAGTTCCTGTACCTGAAAAAATGCC
>CADCQA010000106.1 GCA_902803415.1 uncultured Spirochaetaceae bacterium
GAAGAATTCAGCGCACGCAAAGATTTTGACAACGTAAAAATCCCGGAAACAATTTCGGTGATCGGCCCCCATGCACTGGAACGGACGCCCATGGAAAAGATGGAAGTTCCCGGCACGGTGAAAAAACTCGGCGATTTTGCATTCTTTGATATGCCGAACCTGAAAGAGATTGTGCTGCACGAAGGCGTAGAGGAACTGGGCGAATACTGCATCAACACAAGGGATTATGCAACAATAACCGTGACCGTGCCGGATTCGCTTTCCGTGTTCAGCCGCTACTGCATATCAAATAATTCAATATGGATTCTAAGCAAGGGCAGCAAAGCCGACGAATATGCAAAGAATCAGCGCTTCATCACGTTGAAATACACAAACGTAACGTATGCAACGCCGCCGGAAGCCCAGCTGTCACTTCCGCAGGAAGCCGTCATTCCGGAAGGAACCATGAAAAACTACGCTTATGAAAGCGGCGACTTCACCCTTTCCGATGCAAATTACCGCTGGGATTTTTCTGCGTATATCTCGCAGCCCGGCCAGTACAGCATATTGTTCAACCGCATATCGGGAAGTGCGCTGCAAATGTCCAATGCCGTCATCGTAGCAGACGGAAAACAGATTGCATCACTGCCCAAGGCTCAGACCGCAGATGCCAAGAACCGCATAAGCTTTACCTTTACGCTTCCTGCAAAAGCAAGCAAAGTGGAGCTGCGGGCAAGTGCAAAGATGGCAAAAAAAGGCAGCGGCAAAGGAACCATAGACATTCTGCGCGGCAGCACGCTTATTATTCCCACCGGCCGCACCGTCATAGAAAAAGAAGAATTCAGGAAGCGGAAAGATTTTACGGAAGTCGTATTTGCCCCGACCATAACGATGATCGGCAACAGCGCATTTGAAGGCTGCGCATTAAAAACACTTGATATTCCGGGTACCGTTAAAAAACTTGACAGTTATGCATTCTTTGCCTGCAACTCACTGTCGGAAGTAAAACTGCAGGAAGGTGTTCAGGAGCTTGGCGAATGGTCGTTCTGCGGCAGCAAGACTAAATTCCGCATATACATTCCTTCCACCATAACGGACTTCCCCGGCGGGGTAACAGAAAACATGGTCATCTGGGTTGTCTACAAAGGCAGCAAAGCAGAGGAATACGCAAAGGCCAGAAACTACACCATCGAACTGAGATAAAAAATACCCGTCTGTTGCAAAACAGGCGGGTCTGGCAGCCGTCACGGAGGCGGCTTGCCGCAAAATCCAATCACGTTACACCGTAAACAGATCTATCTGGCTTCCAATCTGCTTGACTGCGGACTCAACGCTGTCTGCTATGCTGGAAAGCGAATCACCGGAACTGCGGATGCTGCCCGCACTGTCGGAGATTTTGTCCATGCTCTGCCTGATAACATCAGTCGTGTTCCGCAGCTGCTCGATTTCGGACAAGATGGACTTATTGCCCACAGACATTTCGTGCGATGCTTCGCGGACGGCACTCGTGTTGTCGTTCATGAGCTTGAGCGCCTCGCTTATCTGGAGCGAGCCTTCCTGCTGCTCTTCCATTGCGGACTTTATCTGCAGTACCAGCTGCTGCGTTTCGGAAATAGACTGGTTCACCGACACAAATGATTCGCTCGAAGCCTTTGAGGCAGTCACCACATCATTGATAGACGTAGCAATTTTCTTGAGCTCTTCACGGATGGTCTTGGACTGAGCACTTGAAGTTTCCGAAAGCTTTCTGATTTCATCCGCAACAACGCTGAAGCCCTTGCCCGCCTCGCCAGCATGTGCCGCCTCAATGGCAGCATTCATGGCGAGCAGGTTCGTCTGGCTTGCAATGTCGCTGATTGTCTTGTTTGCAGTCTGAAGCGTCTTTGACTGCTCCTCAATCTTCTTGATGCGCACGTCCACATCGTTCTGACGGGTAATGCCGCCCTCTGCATTGCGGGTCAGGCCTTCAAAAGAATTTACCATGTAGCCGACCGATGCATTTACACTGCGGATATTGCCGATCATTTCTTCAACATTGTAACGCCATATCGCCGGAAAGTCCAGTAAGAGATCCAGAATAGAGTTAATTTTAGCTAATTCCGCAGGATGTCCACGGTGTGGGAACTTGCCCCCAGCAGCTCCGGGCGTTCGCAGTTTGCAAGGTGGTAGCGCAGGAACA
>CADCQA010000107.1 GCA_902803415.1 uncultured Spirochaetaceae bacterium
ACCGTATCCAATCATATTTCGCCTCTAAAACTAGATATTTCCTACCTTTGCACGATTCTTTTCAATCCATTCCTGAAGCTGAGGAATAGTCATCCATTCAGTATTGTTATCTGATGTATAGCTAAATCCCTCTGGAACACGCTTTCCGCCTTTAATCATCTTGTCAATTGTACTGAACTCGCAAATTTGTGGGAGGATCTTGAAATGTTCTGGATATTCATATGTATAATAAGCATCTTCTGGGCTAATCATTGCCTCATGGAGTTTTTCTCCTGGACGAATGCCGATTTCTACCTGCTCAGCCTTTGCATCTACTGCAGTTGCAATATCACAAATGTTCATGGAAGGAATCTTCTTCACATAGATTTCGCCACCCTCCATGTCATCAAAAGCATGCCACACAAGCTCCACACCCTGCTCCAAAGAAATCATAAAGCGAGTCATGCGTTTATCTGTAATTGTAAGTTTACCGGTCTTTGCAGTTTCCATAAAAAATGGAATGACAGATCCGCGACTTCCCATTACGTTTCCATAACGAACTACAGAGAATTTTGTAGACTTTCCACCAGAATAGGAATTACCAGCAACAAAGATTTTGTCTGAGCAAAGTTTTGTAGCACCGTAAAGGTTTACGGGTTTACAAGCTTTATCTGTCGAAAGGGCAACAAGTCTTTTAACCCCCTTATCAATACAAGCATCAATAAGGTTCATTGCACCATGAACATTTGTTTTAATACATTCAAATGGATTATATTCAGCTGTCGGAACAATTTTTGTTGCAGCTGCATGAACAACATAATCAACTCCATCAAGCGCCCTATAAAGTCTTTCCTTATCGCGAACATCACCTATAAAGAAACGAACCCTATCATCACCCTGAAACTTTTTAGCCATATTCCACTGCTTCATTTCATCACGACTATAAATAATGATTTTTTTAGGATTGTACTTTGCAAGTGTCATCGGAACGAATGTGTTACCAAATGAACCCGTACCGCCAGTTATAAGAATCGTTGAATTTGTAAGCATTTATATTACCTCGCTCCTGTCGAAAATGACAAAAGACTCTTTTTAAAATCTACGAACCGTGATATAATTCAACAAAACCATACCATACAAGGATTCACAGACATAAATAAGTATAATACATTATTGGAACAAATGCTAGAGCTTGCCGAAAGACCTCTAGGGAGGGGGCTGTATAAACTTTATTTTACTTGAAAAAAGGCATATTTTACACAAAATATGTATTAAACCTTGAAATATCATATTTTTTGCTTTACACGTCAATGTAAAAAAAGATAAATGATACCGCCATTGTAGCACGCAGCAATATAAGCAGCCCCCTCTGCTTTCGCACACCACACGGCTTGTAAAAATTCTGCAGAAACTGTATTATTAATGAAATTCTTTTACTTATGCGAGGTAACAGTTTATGGCACTGACGCTGGCAGAAAAAATCATCCAGAAGCATATCGTCCCCGGTTCACTTTCCTTTACGCCGGGCACCCCGATTGAGCGGGGTACGGACATCGCAATCAAAATCGACCAGACGCTGACGCAGGACGCAACCGGCACCATGGCCTATCTCCAGTTCGAAACCATCGGCATTCCCCGTGTCAAGACGGAAGTAAGCGTCAGTTATGTTGACCACAACACGCTCCAGACGGATTTCAAAAATCAGGACGATCACCGCTACCTGCAGTCAATTGCTGCAAAGTACGGACTGTATTTCTCTCGTCCCGGTAACGGCGTGTGCCATCAGGTGCACATAGAGCATTTCGGCAAGCCCGGCAAGACGCTGCTCGGTTCCGACAGCCATACCCCCACCGGCGGCGGTATCGGCATGATAGCAATCGGTGCCGGCGGTATTGATGTTGCAGTCGCAATGGGAGGCGGCGCATTCCACCTTGCCATGCCAAAGGTATTCGGCGTAAAGCTGACCGGCAGGCTCCGCAAGGGGGTGGGAGCAAAGGACATCATCCTTGAAGTCCTCCGCCGCGAAAGCGTAAAGGGCGGTGTAGGCGCCGTCTATGAATACTTCGGGGAAGGCGTTGCCTCGCTGACAGTTCCGCAGCGTGCAACAGTTACCAACATGGGCGCAGAACTTGGTGCAACATGCTCGGTGTTCCCCTCTGACGAGACCACCCGGAACTTCCTTGAAAGCATGGGGCGTCCTCAGGACTGGACGGAGCAGAAAGCAGATGAAGGTGCCGTCTACGATAAGCTCATCGAGATAAATCTTTCCGAACTGGCACCGCTGGCAGCCTGTCCCAACTCCCCGGATGCCGTAAAGACGGTGCAGGAGCTGAAAGACACAGTAGTCACGCAGGTTGCAATCGGCAGCTGTACGAATTCGTCACTTGACGACCTTGCAGCAGTTGCGGCTATCGTGCGCGGCAAGCATATAGCACCCGGCGTGGAGGCAGGCATAGCCCCCGGCAGCCGCACCACCCTGCTCATGGCAGACAAGGCCGGCATCCTCGGCGACCTCATCAGGGCCGGCTTCCGCATTCTTGAAAGCGCATGCGGTCCGTGCATCGGTATGGGCTTTGCACCGAACTCCCAGGGTGTTTCGCTGCGTACATTCAACCGCAACTTCAAGGGCAGAAGCGGTACTGCAGACGCAGGCATCTACCTTGTCAGCCCGGAAACGGCAGCAGCAAGCGCCATCATCGGCCACATCACCGATGCAACTACGCTCAGCTACGAAGATGATTCCTATAAGGACGGCATAAAGGTTTCCCTGCTCGAAGGAAAAGATACCCGGCTTTCCGCAGAGGAAATCAGAAAAGATGCTCAGGACGAGGGCATGCTCATTCCTCCGCTTGATGAAAAAGCTGCCGCGCAGGTTGAAATTCTTCGCGGACCGAACATCAAGCCCTGCCCGCCGTGCAAAGCCTGCGAAGACAAGCTTGTGCTGCCGGTGCTGCTCAAGGCCGGAAACAACGTTTCTACAGACGACATCATGCCGGCAGGAACAAAGGTGCTGCCTTTCCGCAGCAATATTCCGGAAATCTCAAAGTTCACGTATGAACGCATCGACCCGGACTTCTACAAAAAAGCAGAGGCGATACAATTCTCCGGCTGTTTCGTGGTAGGTGCCGAGAATTTCGGGCAGGGTTCCAGCCGCGAGCACGCTGCACTTGGTCCAATGTATCTTGGTGTGCGCGCTGTCATCACGAAGAGCTTTGCCCGCATTCACAAGGCAAATCTCATCAACTACGGCATCATTCCCATCACGTTCAAGGATCCCGCTGACTACGACAAAGTTGCGGCGGGCGATATGATGGAAATCAGCGGTATATTCAGCAGCCTGAAGGAAGCAAAGCCGTTCGCCATCACCGTACACGGAAAAGACGGCGACGTGCACATCGAAGGCGTGAATGACCTTGCCGAACGCAGCAGGAACATACTGCTTGCAGGCGGCCTTGCCGCATACACCCGCAACGGCGGACAGTAATACAGCACATGCAGCTTCCTGTTATCCGGCAGGGAGCTGCAAAATTCCTTCACCCGGCAATGATTAGTACCGACAATAAAACTATGACAGAACATGAACAGGTACGGACAGACAATCAGGCGCCGGGATGGCTTGACTTTATCCTTTGCTATCAGGAACTGGAAAAGCTGAAAGAATCTGCCAGCCACAACACCCATAAGCTTGTTGCCGCAGTCAAGAAATGCCATGACTACATCATGAGCCTGACAGACTATGAATACCAATATGTGTATGCCATTCCTGCATTCGCAGAACGCTTTGACCGGGTGGAAAATCTCTACGCAAAAATAGAAGCCATCATCCGCGAAACCGTTGATTCCATCGTAGGAACTAAAGGCAGACAGTAAGGCAGAAACGGATGGCAGCAAAGCTGCCCAAGCAGAGCAGCACAGCTCCATACATAAGAACATTCGCCCGTACAATATCCTGCGCTTCCACCGGGCGGAGCGCATCGCCAAGAAGCGGCTTGTGCTCAACAATTCCCTTATACACACTGTCACCAGCAAGCTGCACCCGCAGCGCACCGGCACAGGCACTTTCCGTCTGTGCGGAATTAGGGCTTTCATGCTTGTAGCGGTCCCGCCGGAAAATTTTCCATGCATTTCTGCCGTCAAAATGAAGCAGGAATGCAGCAGCAATCATTGCAAGCGCGCAGAGCCGCGCAGGAATGAAGCCCGCAGCGTCATCGCTCCGTGCAGCAGCGGTACCAAAATAACGGTATGTCCTGTTCTTGTACGCAATCATCGAATCCATTGTATTGACGGCTTTGTACACCATGCCGCAGACCGGACCGCCCAGCAGCAGGAAAAAGAGCGGAGCCACCACTCCGTCGTTCGCATTCTCCGCAACAGTTTCCACCGCCGCCCTGGTAATGCCGGCCGCATCCAGCATGGCAGTATCGCGCCCCACAATCATGGACACGGCTGTTCTGGCCGCAGGGATGTCGCCGTTTCTGAGCGCCCGGAACACAGCCATGCTTGCATCGCACAGGTTCCGGGCGGCAAGGCACCAGGCGCACATAAGGCTTTCCACGGCAATGCCCGCCAGCACATGGAGCCGGAATGCCGCCCAGACGGCAAGCGCAGACAGGGCGGCAGTTACCAGGCAGACACAAAGCACAAGCAGCGCTCCCTTTGCCTGCTGTTTCCGGGGAGCATCAGTCTCACGACGGAGACGGCGCTCAAGAACAGTAATAAGCGCTCCCATCCAGCGGACCGGATGCGGCAGCTTTTCCGGGTCGCCCACAATGCAGTCCACCACAAATCCAATGCAGACGGCCAGCAGTATATGGTGAGTCAGCAGCACATCCATGTAATTCCTCCTGCCGCAACGGTGGCCCACAGTTCGCAGATACAGACAAACCAGCCCGCAAGGTCGCCCGTAATGCCACCGAACTGGCTGCGGGACATCAAAAGATAGCGGACAAAACAGGCCGCACAGGCTGCAACGGCAGTTCCTCCATACAACGGGGAAAGAAAGAGCATGGCACCGGCACAGAGAGCGGTTTCGGCACAAAGGATTACACGCACCCGCTGCCGGGCAGTTCCCTGGGCAAGGGCATGCAGCATGCCGTCCTGCTTTGCCGCAGGAAAAGTGACGACGGCAATACCGCTGAGCGCACGTGACAGAAAAAATGTCAGCGCCCACGCAGCGGCGGGACGGCACTGTTCAGCAGGATGCACCGCGGGCAGGGCCGCAGCTCCCGCTAAAAAGAGCAGGACGAATTCCAGCAGGCGGATGACGGCAAAAGCACCGATGTGGGAATCCTTAAGGATGGCGAGCTTTTCTTCCCTGCTCCGGAACGAAGAAAGCGCGTCACTTGTATCCAGAAAGCCGTCAAGATGAATACCGCCGCTCACGGCGAGCGGAATGCAAAGCAGCACCAGCGGGCGGATCATGGCAGCATTAGCCCTGCTGCCGCAGAATGCAAGCCATGCATAGGCAAGCACTGCAATAAGCCCGCCGACCAAGGGGAAAAAACACAGCGCATAGCGCATATC
>CADCQA010000108.1 GCA_902803415.1 uncultured Spirochaetaceae bacterium
CTTTTTAACAACACATTCGGTTTTACCGCAAGTCCCTCACCGGAATTTACTATAAAGGGCGCAGTTTATACGTCATTCCCCGATTTTGAAATAGCGCTCAGCCATCTTTATGCTGATTACATTCTGGCGGGGAAAGTCTATCTTTCCATCGGTGCAACAGCAAGGGCGTGGGGAAATTCCCGCATCTTCGACACAAACATTCTGGACGACGAAGACTACAGCGAACCGAAGATTTTCGACCCCTCATACGTGCCGACGCGCCGCTTTGACACCGGCATCACCATTCCTATCGGGCACGGGCAGATAGAAGCCCTTGCCATGTACAACGGAAGCGATATTCCGGAAGTCAGCCGGGAAAACCTCTCCTATGCGGCATCGATTGAATACCCGATAGGCCCCTTTGCCGTCAGCCTCTTTGCCCGGACGTGGGCAAAACGCGACGTGCAGCGCATGCAGCCCGCATTCGGCATGTCCGTGGCTACCGACTTTTTCGGGAACCACATAACGCTGTGGGGAAAAGTCCATGCCCCCCGCGGAAACGTGCAGGAATCCATCTCCTACGCAAAATTCGTCGGCGGCCTGAGCCGGCTGTGGGACTTTGACAGCATCGGCAAGATGGGCTTTGCCGCAGAATACCAGTTCATCTATGATGCCCATTCGGACGGAAAGGCAACGACTACTTCCGAGCTTGCCTTCACAGCAGCATGGTCCCACATGTTCCGTTCCGATTTCTCTCCGTCCATACAGTGGTACATAAACCTGGAAAATATGTCCGGCTATGTTATCCCCAGCCTTTCCTACACGCCGTACAAGTACCTGAACATAACCCTTGTTGCACCGATTCTCTTCAACGGCGGTTCGTACTCCTACGACAGCATAACCTACACGTCCTCACAGAACTCAGTGACGGCGCTGCTGGGTATTCTGCTAACCCTTTCCGTGGATTACTAGGTATGACGGGAGTTCGCGTATGAGCAGCAGAAAAAATGTAACACAGTACGATGTGGCAAAAGAAGCCGGAGTAACCCGCAGCATGGTCAGCTATGTCATCAGCGGGAATTCCGACCGTTCCGTCGCACCGGAAACACGCAAGAAAATCCTTGCAGCAATAGAGCGCCTCGGCTACCACCCGAACAAGGCCGCCCGCACCTTGCAGCAGGGAGCGGTGGGCATGGCATCCAAGCGGATCGGCGTTGTGCTCCGCTCCCCGGACATATTCCGCCGTCCCTACTACGCGGAAATTCTGGAAGGCATACATATTGCCGCGCACGAGCGCAAGCATCAGATTGACTTTATCCGTTTTTTTGAAGAGCTGAAAGACCCGGTTCTTTTCAACGAGCTTATCCATGAAGAAGAAATCGGCGGGCTTATCCTGCTGTCCATCGGGGAATGCATCAGGGAAGCAGGCGGCGATGAAATTCTGGAAAAAATGCGGCAGCGCATAAAGAAAATCGTCTGCGTGGGATGGAAAAGCGACGGACTCAGCAGCGTCATGTTCGACCGCAGTGCCGCCGCGGAAGCCGACGCGGAATTCCTCTTCTCCGAAGGCTACGAAAACATAGCATACATCGGGCAGCAGGACGAACGGGTCGCCGGCATCCACAAGGCATGCCGCCACCACCAGCAGGACGATTCCAACGTCATCATCGGTACGGCCTTTACCATGGAGGGCGGCTACAAGGCAATGGAAAAAATTCACCGCGAAAATACACTGCCGCGGGCGCTTGTCTGCGGTTCGGACGAAGTTGCCATCGGCGCCCTCTGCTACCTGAACGAGCACCGGATAGCCGTGCCGCAGGAAGTTGCCCTCATCAGCATAGATAACATAGAAGATTCCGCCTACACCATGCCCCCGCTCACGACGATGAATGTCCAGAAAAGCGGAATGGGCAGGAAAGCCGTAGAGATGATTGTGGACGGTTTTGCCGGGCAGGGTGCAGAAGCCACCAACATACTGCTGCCGGTGCAGATTGTTCACCGCAGTTCCTGTTAAAAAAGCCCAAACAGGGCAAGTCCCAGGCAAAAATCTCCAAAACAGGGGAATTATTCATTGACCGTCAGCAAAATAAAGGGTATTATAAAAAAATGGGCGGCAAGCTGCGGGATTTCCTGCGGCAAAATAAGGGGATAACGGAGTTTCGTATGAAAAAATGTATATCGATAGTTTTGGCCACAGCCCTCTGTGCTGCCACGGCGGCCGCCGACGTAGCGCTTGGAATTCGCGGCACCGCACAATGGGGACTGGGAACAACGACTGGCGGAACCGGCGATCTTGACTATACACGCATGTGGTCATTCGGAGGCTCTATATACGGGAAAATCCCGATTTCTGTGGTGCCGCACCTGTACGTGCAGCCGGAAATGGGCTTCGCACACCATTCCGTGGGCTACAAGAACAACGGCGGAAAATATGCGCTGACCTACAATGCCCTTGAGTTCCCGGTACTCATGGCGTATGATTTTCCCATAAATCAGGCCTTTGCCGTCACGGTGGAATGTGGTCCGCAGTTTTCTGTTGTCATGGGTAAGGCAAAAGTTGAAAATGCAGGTGTGGAAGCAAACCCCAAATCACGGATGCTGTTCAGCGCCGTCATCGGCGGGGGAATCTCCTACGCATTCACTTCCGGCATGTCCATGGTCGTTGACATGCGCTATGACCTGGGCTTCAACAGCCTGGACTACGACAGATACGGCTACGGTGTTACCCCCCGCGGGCTGAGCATCAGTACCGGTTTCCAGGTAAGATTCTAATACTGCACGGAAAAGCAAACTTTTAAAACAAATTTAAAATGCCACAACCAGCTGAGCTGGGAATGCGGGGTGCCCCTCAAAAGCAGTTTTCCCTGCCGGGGCTGCATTTCTTTGTTTCCATACTGCACCCGCGCGCAGGACCCAAGAGGGATGAACTATGTATGTAATAAAGAATAATCTAAAGCAGCCTGCAACAATATTTGAAAATACAGTGCTGGGCACAGATGCCATTCTGTTCGGAGCTGCTGCAGTTTTTCATATCGTCCCATGATGATTGCTACGGGGTGAGTTTTGATGAACCCGCCGTGCAAAAAAACTGGCGGATTATTTTCCATGAAAACATTGACGAAAGTGTCAAAATTGAAGACGTAAAAAAGCTCATACCGGAGCCGTCTGAAATAAGCAGCACACCAATTTTAAATAGCGTTCCGCTGGAGTTTGTGTAGTCGCTTTCTTACATAAAAACAGATGATTACAGAATGAACGCCCTTGTACAATCTGCGGTAAAAGAAATCATTCAAGAGGATACCGAAAAAGATTTATACGATTTATTAGGAGACGAAAAAGAAAACAGGTACGCTCCGGAAATTTACAATATGCTTTCTGAAAACAAGAATTACATTCTCGGATATCCGTCATTCATTCAATACGATGTGCGCGAATATATGGATGAAAAAGAGGCTTCGTATTACGACACAACGCTGCTGCATTTAGATTCTCTGTGCTGCGATGACATAATGTGCTGGGGTGACGTTGGCTGCGCAAATTTTTTGATCACCCCAGAAGCCCTACAGAACCGCGATTTTTCAAAGGTCTACTATACCTGGGATTGCACGTAACAGCACCTGTGGTTTTAGTGCGCAGTTATGCGGAAGACCGCGACAGGCACAAGGAAAGCAAAAATATTCAATACAAAGCATAAAATATTTAGTTTCTACGGAGTGACATTTTTAATACTCTTCATCGGCTCAATTATTTGGACCGTGTGCATTGCAAAACTTGATCCAGACATAACAGTTTCATATTTGTTCCATAAAAAAGAGAAAACTTTTCCCATATAATTACTTTATATCATTTTTTTACCATTTTACTCTTTTGTGAGTTCTGACTGTTTTATCTTTATGGGCGCTATTGTAGAGCGGGCACATGTGGTATAAATTGAAATTTAATGGATTTTTTGAAGAATACTATTGGATAGACGACAGAAAATTATGGAAATGTGAACTAGGTTAAAATTGTATCTGGCTGGCAGCTGCTGCACAAGCATACGAACGCTTATGCAGCAGCTGCCTCAAGGCCTCAGACCTTTATCTTTTCAAGCACTTTTCCGATGCTGTCATGGATGATAAGATCGGCAATGCCGTCGTTCTGAGTTTTGTCGCGGTTGATGAGCACCAGCCGGTCGCCGCGGTATGCATTTATGAAACCGGCAGCAGGGTACACCGTAAGTGACGTTCCGCCGATAATCAGCAGGTCTGCAGACTGCAGCGCAGCAATGGAACGGGACACGGTTTCATCGTCAAGGCTTTCGCCGTACAGCACGACATCCGGCTTGATGATGCCGTTGCAGCCGGGATTCGAGCAGCGCGGGATTCCCCGCTTGTCCATATTGTTGCGCACATAGTCCGCATCGTAGAACTGGCCGCAGTGCGTGCAGTGATTCCGCAGCGTGCTGCCATGCAGCTCAAGCACGTTTTTGCTGCCCGCCGCCTGATGCAGCCCGTCAATGTTCTGGGTGATGACGGCAAACAGTTTTCCCGCCTGCTCAAGCTCGGCAAGCTTGTAATGGGCGGCATTCGGCTTGATGCCGGACACAAGGAGCTTTGCGCGGTAAAAGCGGTAGAATTCGCGCGGATTTTCAGCAAAGAAACCGCCGCTCAATATCTGTTCCGGCGTAAAATCCCATTCCTGGTGGTACAGCCCGTCCGTGCTTCTGAAATCCGGAATGCCGCTTTCGGTGGAAACCCCGGCCCCGCCGAAAAATACAATACGATTGCTCCTGCTGATATATTCCTGCAGAGCATCCAGCTCTTCCTTTGTTGCTGCCATGCAATTCTCCTGACCGGCTTCTTTAAAAGCACGGGAAAATACGATAGAATAATACGATGAACGTCATCATCATACAGCCGCCGCTCGTCCAGCTGAATACCGCCTACCCCGCCGGAGCCTACCTTGCCGCTTTTTTCCGCAGGGAAGGCTGCAATGCAACATGGTACGACCTGAGCATAGAGCTTTTCCATACGCTGTTTTCCAGCAAAGGGCTTTCCCTCCTGTTCGCTAAGAGCGCCGGGAAGGCGCTGGCATGTGCAGAACAGGCGCAGGAACGCGGGGATGATGCCACCGCTTCAAATATATATCGGTATATTTCCCAGCGCAGACGATGGATTTCATGGATAGATGCCATTGTTGCCATCCTGCAGGATGCCGGCACTGTAAGCGGCCGCGAACTGTGCCACCGTTTTGTTTTCTCTCCGTACGCGCCGCGCGGAATGCGCATGGAGCTGTTCCTTGACGGACTGGGGCGGGAACCGACCACAGACGATGCACGCTTCCTTGCCAGCATGGCACTTGCCGATCTTGCCGATTACATAACGGCGGTCTTTGACCCGGAATTCTCGCTGGTGCGCTACGGAGAAAGCCTGACAGTAAACGAAAGCAGCTTTTCCAGCATAGAAGCGGGACTGGACGCAGCCGTGCTCAGCACTTTTTACGAGCAGGTGCTGGATGCGCGTTTTGCTTCGCTCAGCCTGCCGGAAGATGAAAAACTGCTGGTGTGCATCAGCGTGCCTTTTGCCGGAACATTTACGGCAGCGCTCTACACCGCCCGCTGGTTCAAGAAGCACTATGGCAGCAGGGTATTCATTTCCATCGGCGGCGGCTTTGTCAACACGGAACTGCGCGACACAGAAGAGCGCGCACTTGCTTCCTACATTGACGCTATCAGC
>CADCQA010000109.1 GCA_902803415.1 uncultured Spirochaetaceae bacterium
CCAGATGGAAACGGCTGCAAAAGTTTTCTGCACTGCTGATATGGGGATTGTAAACCGAAGCGATCGAAACGCCGCTCACGAATTTTGATTCACCCACAAAGCGTCCGGCAATGCGGCCGGTTCCGATAATGCCAAGCCGGAGTATCGGATGCCGCCGTGTGCGCATAATCGTGGAAGACACATTCTGAGTACGGGGCAGGTAAACGACTTCGCACAAATCTTTCAGGTAGTCAAACTTTCCTTCCCAGTCAGAGCCGACCACAAAAACATCAACATCATATTTCTGGATATCCTCAACTTTCTGCCCCAGATGATCCTCAACAATCACCTGATCCACAAAGCCGGAATCACGGACGCTTTCGATACGTTCTTCAAGGGAATTGATCACATTAAGCTTGCCGCGGGCTTCGTCGTATTGCTCCGTCGTCACCCCCACAATGAGGTAATCGCCCAGGGCTTTTGCACGCTGCAAAAGCTTGTAATGCCCGTCATGGAACAAATCAAAGGTGCCGTATGTTATAACCTTTCTCATACAAATCCTAGAATCAGTTTTAAAAGTCTGTTTATTTTGAAACTGGTACTATCCCGATCCGGGATTCCTGCGCGGCATAGTTTCCGGCAAGCTTTCCCTGCAACGTTATATTCAGATATGCAGCCAGCGCATCCGCATCGGTGTACGGAAGCTCACGGAGCAGTTCACAGTCCCGGAACATTGTGTATCCGTCGCCCCCGGAACGGAGCAGAAAAGTACTGCCGGCAAGTGAATACATCCTGCCGCATTCGAGTTCCTGCCATTTTCCATCCAGCAGGACACGGACATTGCCGACCCGGCGCTGTCCTTCGCAGGAAAGGAACGCCGCATCTTCCCCGGCACGCACCGGGCTGGGCACCTGCGTATCGGCTTCAAAAGAAATCCCGGACACCTGCAGAAAACCGTTTGTTGCAAGCGGAAGCTCCCGGCAAGACCACTCAAGGGCATCCAGAATCTGCTGACCTGATGCACTGATTACGCACAGGGTGTTGCCAAAGGGGAACAGCGCAAGCAAATCTCCGTAGCTGACCGTCCCCTGCGGAAGCCCTGCACGGATTCCGGCCCCATTCAGGAAAGCTATGTCCGCATTCCCTGCGGTACGGAAAGCATCCGCGCATACATCCCCCAGCACGGACTCCTGCCTTGTGGCAAGCCGCTGCCCGTTCTCATCAAGCAAGGAAAGCTGCATATCACTTTCTGCGGCTCCCCGGGAAAGGAATGCATCTGCATCCCGGACAACAGCAGCCAGCGCTGCGGCAACGGCAGGGTCTTTCCTTGGGAACCTGGAAATCAGGCGGAAGCGGTACCTGCCGCCGGAAGAAATCGTAAGGCTCCCGAAATGCTGGAAACGGGCACCGGTAGAAGTGATATGGACAGGCTGCCCCCGGCTGTTCTGCCGGACTTCATCCTGCATCACGGTATGGGAATGCCCGTCAATGATGACATCTATGCCGTATGTCCGGGCTGCCACGGCATACGATGAATACATGCCGTCGGTCGCCCCAAGATGGGCAAGGAGCACAACATAGTCTGCACCGGCAGCACGGCTGGCATCCACGGCCGCCTGCACGGCCCGGCACAGGCGGGCACCGTCTTCACCCCCGGAAAAATCGTACGCAGGGGGCACAGTCGCAAGGTTTACCGTATCAGGCGTTGTCACACCGATGAATGCAACGCTCCTGCCGCCGAAATTTTTCAGGGCAAACGGAAGGGCCCTGGCAAGGAAGTCCGGCTGCGCATCGCCATATTCGGGGCAGGAAACATTGCAGCATACATACTGAGTATCTGCAAGCTCAACAAGGCTGTTCAGATTTTCCACGCCGTAGTCGAACTCATGGTTCCCGTATACGGCAAAATCATAGCCCGCAGCATTCATCGCGGCAACAGCGGCACGTCCCTTGGAAAGCACAGCAACTGCAGTCCCCTGAATGGCATCGCCTGCGTCAACAGTCACCACACAGGGTGTTTTTTTCAGGATTTTTTGTTTATATGCAGCAAGCTCCGCAAAACCAAACTGATCTTCTGAAACAGCAGCATGCACATCATTTGTGTACAGAATAACAATGTCCGGAACTTTCCGGCAGGAAAAGAGCAGGACAGCGCTAACAAGCAGCAGGGCCGCAAATCTTCCCCGGCCATGGCTTCTGTGGTAAAAGTGCATGAAAAGCTACAGGTTCCGGCCTATCACTTCCACCATCTTATCCAGCATGGCATCAGTCATGCCGGGGTACACGCCTATCCAGAACGTGTCGCGCATAATGCGGTCAGTAACGGCAAGGTCACCGACCACGCGGTAGGCATCCGTACCGCGGATCTGGTCAAAGCAGGGATGGCGGGTCAGGTTGCCGGCAAAGAGGGCGCGGGTCTGAATATTGGCTTCCTCCATTTTCCTGACGAGTGCCGTCCGGTCAGTCCCTTCACGGCAGGTAATCATAAAGCCGAACCAGCTGGGGTTTCCGTTCTCCACGGCTTCAGGAAGAATCAGTTTGTCCTGCAGTCCTTCAAGCCCGGCATGCAGGCGCGCGAAATTCTGCCTGCGGCGTTCCACAAAGGACGGAAACTTTTCCAGCTGTGCACAGCCGACAGCCGCCTGCAAATCGGTTGCCTTAAGGTTGTAGCCGAAATGGCTGTAGGTATATTTGTGGTCGTAGCCGAGCGGGAGCGTCCCGAACTGGCGGTCAAAGCGGTGGCCGCAAACATTGTCCCTGCCGGACGGGCAGATGCAGTCGCGCCCCCAGTCACGGAAGGAACGGACAATTTTGTGCAGCAGCGGGTTTCTTGTGTAGACCGCCCCGCCCTCGCCCATGGTCATGTGATGGGGCGGATAAAAGCTGGACGTACCGATGTCGCCGACTGTACCGGTCTTGTAGGTCGTGCCGTCAAGCGTGTACTCGGAACCAAGCGCGTCGCAGTTATCCTCGATAAGCCAGAGCTGGTGCCTGTCGCAGAAGGCCTTGACGCTCTTGAGGTCAAAGGGGTTTCCCAGCGTGTGCGCAATCATCACAGCCTTTGTTTTGGGCGACAAAGCAGCCTCAAGCTGGCTTACGTCTATGTTGTACTGCGGAATTGTCACGTCCACAAACACGGGCACCGCACCATACTGAAGGATGGGCGTTACGGTTGTGGGGAAACCGCATGCAACGGTTATTACTTCGTCGCCGCGCTGCACCTGCCGTTCCTTCAGCAGCGGGGATGTAAGCGCCATGAATGCAAGGAGGTTTGCGGAGGAACCGGAATTCACCAGGGAAACAAAAGGTGTTCCAAGGTAGTCACCGAGCTGCCGCTCAAACTGGTCTGTGTAGCGCCCGCTTGTCAGCCAGAATTCCAGTGCGGAATCCACCAGGTTCATCATTTCTTTTTCATCGAAGACCCGGCTTGCGTACGCGATGCGGTCACCGTCCTTATATTCAGGTTTAACCATGAATTCCTTGTAGTACTGCTTTACGCTTTCAAGGATTTCATTTCTTGCTTCTTCTTTTGTCTTGTTTTCGAACACGCTGTGCTCCAATGTATTTCAGTTATGCTGGCTCTGCCCCATGATGCCGTCCAGCAGCGCCGACTGCAGTTCCAGCGATTCATATTCTGCACGCCTGCCGTCAGCGGAATCAATCAGGGAGCGGAAAACATGCAGGCATTCCAGAAACTGATTGCACCGGCCG
>CADCQA010000110.1 GCA_902803415.1 uncultured Spirochaetaceae bacterium
CCCTGCGTGCGGCCGGGTACTGCACAGTCCGTGGTTCAGTTGCTGCTTAGCCGTTTACGTGGTCGTGGACAAGCTGGCTTATTTCGTCTGCCATGTTTTCCAGCGACACCTGCTTCTGCACGGCACCCAGCTCAAAGGCAACCTTGGGCATGCCGTAGACAATGGCGGATTTTTCATCCTGACCGAGCGTCCAGGCACCCTGCTTGCGCATTTCTGCAAGCTGGGCAGCACCGTCGCGCCCCATGCCGGTCATAATGACGCCGAGCGCGTGGTTCTGGTATATTTTTGCCACCGATTCAAAGAGCACGTCAGCTGACGGACGATGCCCGTTGCGCTGGTCTTCCTTTGAAAGGCGGATGACATTGCAGAGCGTTGATTTTTCCACAACGATATGGTAGTCGCCGGGTGCGATGTAAATCTGGCCGGGATGAATCAGGTCGCCGTCTTCTGCTTCCTTTACGTCCAGCGGGCAGATACGCCCCAGACTTGCGGCAAATTCCTTGGTAAAGCCCGCCGGCATGTGCTGCACAACCAGGATGGGGCGGGGGAATTTGGGATCAATCTTGGCAAAGACTTCGCGCAGGGCGTTCGGGCCGCCGGTTGAAATGCCGATAGCGACGATTTCGATGGCACCGGGCTGGCGCAGCGGTGTAATGACTTCCGGCTCCTTTTTCTTTGTGGCAGAAAAGAGCGTCGGGCTGTATGCGGGGCGTGCCGAAGCAGAAGAGGGCTTTACCTTGTCAAGAATGCCTTCCTTGACGGCGGCAGTTTCCGCCTGCTTGAGCTTTGCCTGCTGCATGTAGAAGTCGAGCGGGGCGATATCCTTGCCCTGCCTGCGGGCGTAGCGGCCGCCATAAGAGGCGATGCGCTCAATCAAATCCCCTGCTACGGAAGAAATATTGCTTGAAATGGAACCGGACGGCTTGGTGATAAAGTCGCTTGCCCCCAATTCCAAACACTGCATGGTAACCGATGCACCCTTTGTTGCAACGGAGGAAAGCACGATGACCGGGATGTCGATGCCCTGTGACTTGCGTTCTTTCAGGAACTCGATGCCGTTCATTTCCGGCATTTCAATGTCAAGGACGATGATGTCGGGATGCAGGGTAGGAATCTTCTGCAGGCAGAATTTCCCGTTCATGGCAGTGCCCACAACATGCATGCCCTGCGTTGAGTCCACCATACGAGATATAAGATTCCGCATTAACGCGGAGTCGTCGCACACAAGAACCTGAATATCATCCATAGTAAAAAGCCCCTCTCTAAAAATGAACCTGTCCGGAAAACTTGGGGTTCCGAACAGCTCTTCTATATCTCCCCAGTATAGTGCAGGTTCCGTGCCGTTCCACCTGCTTGGTGATTGTACTCAGACTGCTTTCGTAAAGTACCGTGCCTGCTGCGGCTCAGCTTTCTTCCTTCTCGTAGAGACATGCCCATTCGGTCTTGAGGAATTTGAATTTTGTATCCATGCCGAACAGGCTTTCTGAATGCCCGATGAAGAGGTAGGAATGCTTTGCCATTGCGTTCCAGAAGCGGTCGATGGTCGCCTTCTGTGCAGCTTCGTCAAAATAGATGAGCACGTTGCGGCAGAACACGATGTCAAGGTTCTTAGAGCCGCTGTCGTTCGCAAGATTATGGTAGTCAAAACGGATTGTTGAGCGGATTTCCGGTTTTACCTGGTATCCGTCGGACGTCTTGGTGAAGAACCTGTCCAGATAGTTCTGCGGAATGCCGGACACCCTGCTGGTGGGATAAAAGCCCTGCCGCCCGACCATCAGCGACTTCAGCGAAATGTCTGAAGCCACAATGTCAAATGAATAGGGGGCGGGCAGCTTGTCCTTGAGCAGCATGGCGATGGTATACGGTTCCTCGCCCGTGGAGCAGCCGGCGCTCCAGATATGGATTTTCTTGTCCAGAGAATTCTTTTTGTTCTCTATGACATGCGGAATGACATAATTGATGAGAGCGTCAAAATGCGGCTGATTGCGGAAGAATCTGGTAAGATTCGTTGTGACGCTGTCCAAAAAGTTCTTGAATTCGTCCTGGTTGCTGGTAATCAGTGCATAATACTGGTCAACATCCGTTATCTGCTTTTCCCTCAGTCGTTCCTTCAGGCGGCTGTCCAAAATGGAACGGTTCGTTTCCGAAAACGTGATTCCACTGGTCTTGTAGATGAGATTGCGAAATTCATTAAACTGTAAATCAGTGAGCAAGTCAGCCATATTCTCTATTATATAGTGCAAATAAAAAATTGTAAATCGATTTTCATCGATATGGCAAAAATTTAAGCGAGGGAATTGGTCCCTCGCTCTCATGTACGAAACTGACGCAGAGGGAAACGGGTTTCCCCGCTCCAGTGGATGTATGTAAGTCCAGATTTCGCCTTACTTGAGGAGAAGCTGAGGATCCATACTCTTGTTGTTCTTGTAGACGGTAAAATGCAGGTGCGGACCGGTACTCTGCCCCGTGCTGCCAACTTCTCCGATTTTTGAGTCCGTAGAGACTTTTTTGCCCTTCACTGTAGTGATTTTGCTCATGTGCCCGTACAGCGTCTTGTAGCCGGAATGATGGGTGATGATGACGTAGTTACCGTACACGTCGCTCCAGCCGGTTGCCGTGACGGTGCCCGCCAGCGCTGCGTAGATGGGGGTGCCGCGCGGACATGCCATGTCCAGACCGCCGTGGAAAGTGCGGCGGGCGGTGTCGAAGGGGCTGGTACGCCAGCCGTAACGGGACGAAATGTAATAGCCCCGGCGGATGGGACGCGTGAACAGGTCGCCGTTGATTTCCTGCTTGGTTGCCCAGTCCATCTCTGCGTCCGGCACAAAAATCGTGCGGCCGGCGGCAAGTTCGTCTGTGGTACCGACATTATTTGCAAGCGCGCATTTCTGCACGTCTACCTTGTATTTTTCTGCGATGGCGCTGACCGTCTCGCCGTCTTTCTTTACGCTGTAAAGGATGCCGGGCATTGAAGGAATCTTAAGGTATTGCCCCGGCTGAATGGAACGGGATGCATGGATGTTGTTCACGCTCAGGATGGTGTCCTGCGTAACGTTGTATGCTTCTGCGATGCGGCTTATCATGTCGCCGGACTTGATGCAATATGCGATGTAGTAGAGCGCGCTGTCACACTGCTGCTCGCTTTCCGCGGCGCCGTCTGCCAGCTGCAGCCCTGCAGGCTCTTCTTCGCTGAGGATATTAACCGTTAACTCCGGCAGACCGGGAGTTTCCAGACCGCCTTGGCCTTTTGTATTGTTGTAATGGATGACGCCGAGCGTCGTCGCCACGACGAAGCCTGCGGCACAGATTACAAAGAGGGAACAAAACAGACCAATTTTTACATATTCCTTCATTCTGTGTTTTCTACTGTAGCATAACTCCGCAAAAAATGCAATTTCTTTCATTTTTTTTCTATCCCCTTTTCCCCTTTTTTATTGGATGTCCCCGGAATCAGTATGTTCGCTGGAGGCGCTGTTACCGGCGAAATCCTCTTTTTTATCAAGTCCTATCAGATAGGTTTCGAATGATGTCGTCCTGCAGGCTTCCGGTTTGAAGCCTTTTGCGGTATTGAAAATGGCGCGCATCTTGAGGAGCTCTTTCTGCTGGTCGCCGTTCTGGAAGATTTTTACGCAAAAATTGCCGCTTTTTTTAAGCATTTTTTCAGCGTACCAGATGGCCATCTCTACGAGCGCGCGGGAACGTGCCGTGTCTACCGTGCGGTTGCCGGTGGTGAGCGGTGCGGCGTCGCAGACCACAAGGTCATAGGGGCCGTTCGCTGTAATCTGTTCGCGTATCTGGGCATCCAGCAGGTCGCCCTGGAAGAAAAGGAGATTGCTGCCCTTCACCGATTTGTCCAGCGGGTTCAAGTCAACGGAGACCACTTTTCCGCTGCCGTCTAGCTGGCGAAGCAGCCATGTCGTCCAGCTGCCCGGGGCCGAGCCAAGGTCAAGGACGCGATAATTTTTCTTGAGCATGCCGAATTTCTTGTCAATTTCCTGCAGCTTGTAGACACTGCGGGCAGGATAGCCTTCCTTGAAGGCTTTCTGTGACCAGAAATCAGGTTTTGCGTAGCTGTTCGTTTTAGACGGCATACTTCTATTGTCGGTAAAGAGCAGCCGGAATTTTACGGCATTTCATCTGCCGCAGGAGATTTTTCGGCGGGGACGGGCCGCCCCTGACTTCACGGTTTTTGGGAACGTTTTATGAATAAATCAAGGTTTGCGCCGATACAGATAGCGATGTAGCTGGAGATGATTACGGCGGTGGCGGCGTTCAGACAGAACGAAAGGATGCCCCCGGCACGCCCGTAGAAGATGACGTGGACTGCCACCAGCGCAAGCGTGAGCACTATGCCGGTGATAAGCCAGGGCAGGAGCGTCACGCTGTGCTCCTTGCCGGACGGTTCGATGCGCTGCAGCACCGTGGAGATGGCATTGTCTTCCAGCGGCGACGGGGATGCCAGCTGCCGTGATGAAAGCCGTTCCGCGCGGGACAGCATGCGTACCTCCGCGCGGCAGCGGGGACAGCCCAGCAGGTGGAGCGTTACGTGCAGCGGCACATGCTGTCCTTTGTCCAGCGAAAGGTATTCTTCCATATAATGGTCACAATTTTTGTTCACGGCAGCCTCCTAGACGAATTCGCTGAGTTTCCTGCGCAGGATTTTCTTTGCGCGGAAAATGTGGGATTTTATGGTGTTCAGCGGCATGTCCGTGACGGCGGCAATTTCGTCATAGGACATATCGTGGAAAAAATAGAAGTCCAGGCAGGCCGCGTACTGTTCCGGCAGCTCGCGCAGTGCTTCCTTGATGGCCTCGGCAGTCAGGCGGCGGATTTCGTTCTCTTCCGGGGTTCTTCCGGGCGAAGGCAGCAGCGTTTCGTCGGCAATGCTGTCGTAGGTCTTGCTGCGTGCCTTGATGTTGATGGCCATGTTGTAGGCAATCCGCGTAAGCCAGGTGGAAAAGCGGCTTTCTCCGCGGAAGGATGTCAGGCTGGTGTATGCTTTGAGGAAGACATCCTGCACAAAGTCTTCCGTGTCCGTGTGGTTGTGGAAAAAACTCATGCCGACGGCTTCGACACGGTTCTGGTAGAGCGACATGAGTTTTGCGAATGCGCCTGCATCCCCCGCAATGCTTTCCTTTACCAGCACGGCGTCGCGCCGCTGCTGCAGGGCATTTTCTATGCTGCGGGCAATACCTGCGGCAGGGTTATTTTTCATCGGCGGGGCAGCTGCACGAGAAGATGAGGAATGCCACCCCCGCCGCGAGCGGAATCAATCCGCTGAGCATTCCCCACGACAGGCCTTCCAGCAGAAAGAACATGACGGCAAGCACCAGCCCGATGCCTGCAAGGCACAGCCCCGTAAGCAGGGTGAACGCCTTTGCATTGAATTTCTGGGGGGTGTACGTTCCCTTCAGGATGCGGAGCTTGGTTTCGTGATGGCGCCAGAGCGTTACAAAGAAGATGAGCACTGCTGCCAGAAAAATGCTGACGACCGGGATGATTGCTATGATGACCTGTGCTGCAGGGGTCAGGGATTGTGTTTCCATACAGTAAACCTCGTTGCGTGTGCCGGTATGCCGGCCTATTGTCAGACACCGGCGCGGCGGAAAAGTTGCAGGTACCGGCAGTCCGAACCGCCTGGGTTACTCAAAGAAAAGATACTGGTCAAAGTAGACGTTTTTTATCTTGCCGAGCACCAGCTGCTCGTTGATGAGCGAACACAGTTCTTCCTTGACGTTCCGTTCGCCCTTGGCAAGCAGTTCCTTTTCTGTATATCCGCTGAAATAATTCATGATTATGGATTTTTCCTGCCGGTTCTTCTGCGCCAGTTCCTCAAAGAGCGCGGTGTCGCCCGACTGGTAGGAGAACCAGGGCGAAACAACCAGTAGTATGCCGCCTGCTTCGCCTTCTTCTGCCTTTGTGACCGTGCGGATTTGCCCCAGCTCGGTGTAGGCGTCAAGTTTCTGGTCGGATTTGCTGCTGCTGCTCATCACCTTCTGGGGTGACGGGTCAGCGCGGCGGTACTGGGTTCCCTGCCGGTTCTTTCCGTTCACAAGTCCCACTGCCGTCCCGCAGACGAGGATGACGACAAGCGCCAGCAGCAGGGCAAGGAGCACCCTGTTCAGTATGACGGGCCCGCGTCCGTACTGGAAATCAGCATTGGTGTAGTTGTACATACCGCTACTTTACCAGATAAGGGGCAAGTAATGCAAGCGTCCGCGTACTTGCGGTACCATCCTCATTGAAGCTTCCGGGAATGCGCGCCTTCAGCTCTACGGCATCCTCCGTCCATGCTTCCGCGGTGATGGTGCCGTTCCTGCGGGCAAGCTCCACCAGGCTGCTCTGTGCAAGCGGCACACGGTAGAAGCGTTCTGCACCCAGCAGCGCCTCTGTGATTGCCGCAAGCAGTTCGGGGAATCCGGCATGCGTGTGCGCGCTCACGTAGAGTGCGCCGGGGAACCAGGCATCCAGCTGCGAGCGGAGCACCTCGTTGCCTTCGGTTTTGTCTGCCTTGTTCAGCAGCACAATCCGCTGGATTTTGTCCGCGTGGATTTCTTCCAGAACCTTGAGCACCTGCTGGTACTGCGCGTGGCATTCCGGGTCGCTGGCGTCCACGGTGACCAGCAGCAAATCAGCGAGAGCGGCTTCCTCCAGCGTGGAGCGGAATGCGTCGATGAGCGTGTGCGGCAGGTTCGAGATAAAGCCGACGGTATCCGTCAGGAGCACCGAGGAGCCTTCCGCCAGCGCGAGCTTGCGCGTGGTGGGGTCCAGCGTGGCAAAAAGCTTGTCTTCCACAAAAACGCCGGCTCCGGTCAGCGCGTTGAGCAGGCTGGATTTTCCGGCGTTCGTGTAGCCGACGAGTGCGCAGCTGGAAGATGCGGTGCGTTCCCGCTGCTTGCGCTGGGTGCGCCGGTTCGTGTCAACCTGGGCGAGTTCCCGCTTAAGCTGCACGATTTTGTCTTCAATCTGGCGGCGGTCAAGCTCCAGCTTGGTTTCGCCGCTGCCCTTGGTGCCGTATGAACCGCCGCGCTGGCGTGCCATGTCCCCGTAAGAATGGCTCAGGCGGGGCAGCGAATACGTGAGGCGCGCCAGTTCCACCTGCAGTGCGGCTTCACGCGTCTGGGCGCGCTGGGCGAATATGCGGATGATGAGTTCGTTTCGGTCAAACACGGGAATACCGGTCAGTTTTTCCCAGTTGCGCTGCTTGGACGGGTCGATTTCCCAGTCGAAGATAATGCAGTCCGCGGCCAGATCCTTTGCCTGCCCCGCGATTTCCTGCGCCTTGCCCGTGCCGATGCCGTAAGCCGGGGTCGGTTCAATCCTGTTCAGCACAATGCTTCCGGCACATTCCAGGCCGAGCGTCTGGGCAAGCCCCTGCAGCTCTTTAGGTTCAGCGCTGTCGCCGCCCTGTTTCCGCAGGGACGGCGCCCCGATGAGCAGGCAGCGGACTTTTCTTTCTTCTTCTGCTTTGACTTCTACCATAAAATGCTTTGTGAGGGCGGCGGGGCGCCGGGTTTTCAGGCCGCGGCTTCCGGTTTCAGGCCGGGAACGATGAATTCAGCGGGAATGCGGGAAGGACGCCCGTCTTTTACGGATGCCCATGTTACGTCGGCTTCTGCGCAGACGGTACCGTCTTCCTTGCGGATAATCTGGTGCATGGTGCCGCTCACCGAGCCAAGCTTAACCGAGGTTGTATCGATGTGCAGCAGGTCGTCCAGTACGGCAGATGCCTTGTAGTAGATGTCCACGTGGGTTACATAGAGGTAAAAACCTGCGTCCACCAGCGCATTGTAGCGGAAGCCGATCTGCCGCAGAAAATCCATGCGGGCGTACTCCAGGTAATTGAGGTACACCGCATTGTTCACGTGGCGGTAGCTGTCGCACTCATAGGGGCGGACGGTGAAGCTTGTCGTGCAGGTCATCAGGAATCCTTTATGGCGATGTCAAAGTTCTGCAGCAGCGACACAAAGGCGAAAATCTGCTTGTAGACATCCACGCATTTCTGCTTCAGCTTGCCTTCAGCATGGTTGTTCAGATCCGTCCAGTTGATGATAATCTTGTTGGGCTGCTGCTTCATGAAGTCTTCCAGCAGCATTTTCAGGTTGCGGGCATAGTTGACCATCTGCGTACGGGCAGAGATAAGCAGCTGTGCGGCTTCGTTGTTTGCGTCGTTGAGCACGATGGTACAGATGTTCCGCGATTCCTTGTCCCTGTCCACGCGCGGCAGGATAGACTTGAATTTGTTGCCGAATTCGCCGCTTTCGGAGCATTTTTCGTCAAAGGCGCTTATCTGCTTGGTAATTTCCATCAGGGCGTGGAAAGCTTCGCTCATCGGCTGGGAAAGCGTCTGTGCGGACCATTCGCCGCGCACCAGAAGGATGTCGGAAAGTTCGCGCAGGTCTTTCTTTACATAGTCAAGCAGGAACTGGCGCAGGTAGCTGAGCGGGTCACAGTACGTGTAGCCGGTGAAATTCTTGCGGGTTAAGATTTCGCTGCTGGAGTCATTGTAGTTTTTCATCGGCTCGATGACGGTGCCTTCACCGAAAATCTGGGACAGCAGCCCGTCTACCTTGCCGGCCGTCTGCTTGGCTTTCAGGTCTTCAAGCGTTTCTTCCGCCGTGTGCCGCGTCTGGGAGATGAAGTCATCCATAATGTGATGCTCCTCGCCCTTGATGTTTTCCTTGTAGGCGGGATTCTCTGTGATAAGCTGGATGACCATCTCAAGAATATGCTGTTCGCGCACCATCTTCAGGCGCGCAAGGATTTTCTTCCATATATTCAGTGAAATCGGTTCCACGCCCTTTACGGCCTTGAGCAGCTTAAAGACGCTTTCCCAGTCGGCGTCCTGCGGCAGCGCCCATGCAACGGCGATGAAATTCTTAAGGTCTTCCGTAACGTAGGTGCCGTTGATGGACTGAAAGTGCGGCGGCGCGTCAAAACTGCGCTCGTGCAGCGTGTTGTCGAATTTTTTGAGCAGGAAATAGAAGTCGTACTGGCAGAAATTCTGCAGCAGCAGCAGGTTCGTGTAGAGCGCGTCCGTCTGCGTGATTTTTTCGCTGGTGAACTCAGCGTTAAAGCTTTCCAGCATGCCGTTCACCTGCTGTACAACCTGCGGCAGCGGGGTGCTGCGTGCCAGCGCCGTGATTGCTTCTTCCGTCAGGCTGTCCTGCAGCGTGCGCTGATTTTCGCTCAGACCGTCTTCAATAACAATCCGCTTGAGGACATTCGGGTTCGTGTTTGCGAACATAAGCTGCGCAGGCGACACCGCCTTGTATATCTCGTAGAAAAATTTTGCAAGCGAAGCGTCCGCCTCATGGGAGTTATATCTATAGAAGTGAAATTTAGTCTTTGAGAGGTTTTTAGCTGTCTTCCTGAGCATCTTCCTCTTGACGGCATCTGCATCGCCGCCGCCAAGGATGGATGAAATAAGCGTTTGAAAGAAATTTCCCGTAGCCATACAGTCTACTATACAAAATAAGCGAAATATAGTCAATGTAACGAAAAAATCAACCACGGAAATCAATTTTTGAAGTAAATTTAAAAAAGCAGGGTTTCCAAGGGGCGCAGCCCCGACAACGCCGAGGCGTTGTCTTGAGCGTACCGGTGAAGGGTGGGGGGGTAGGGGAGGGAAGCCCCTCGCTTCGGAAGTAGGCAGATTTTTTAACGTTAAAAAATCTGCCCTCCC
>CADCQA010000111.1 GCA_902803415.1 uncultured Spirochaetaceae bacterium
ACGATTTCGATTGTATGCTTCTTCTGCTTGTCCAGCTTGACCGAATCATCCAGCTCCACCATCAGCCCGTCGATGCGCGCGCGCACAAAACCGGCTTTCCGTGCATCGTCCAGCACCTTCTGGTGCTCGCCTTTTTTGCCGCGGATAACGGGCGCAAGCAGCGTAAGCTTCGTCCCTTCGGCCCAGGAAAGCACCGTGCCGATAATCTGGTCAACCGACTGCTCCTTTATTTCGCGCCCGCATTTGGGGCAGTGCGCGGTACCAATGCGCGCGTACAGCAGGCGGTAGTAGTCGTAAATTTCCGTCACCGTGCCTACCGTAGAGCGCGGATTCTTGTGCGTGGTTTTCTGTTCAATGGAAATGGCGGGGGAAAGCCCCGTAATCAGGTCAACGTCGGGCTTGTCCATGCGCCCCAGAAACTGGCGGGCGTACGATGACAGGCTTTCCATGTAGCGGCGCTGCCCTTCGGCAAAAAGCGTGTCAAAGGCGAGCGAAGATTTTCCGCTGCCGGAAAGCCCGCTGATAACAACGAGCCGGTTGCGCGGAAGATCCACGGAAATGTTCTTGAGGTTGTGCTCGCGGGCACCCTGGATGACGATTTTATCGCCGCTGACATGGTTGATTGCGTTGCTCACAAGAGCAAGTATAGCGGAAAAGCAGGATTTTCACAAGTGAGAAACAGACCTGTCCGGAAGCCGCGTTTCCGAACAGGAGTCGTCAGGCGAGGTTCTGGTTCCCGCCGGCAGCAGCTGTCTTTGCAGCAACAGAATCGCGAAGCAGGCGCTGGATGGAACTTACCAGCTCCACCACATTGGCAAGATAGCTGAGTCCCATATCGATGCGGTAAAAAATCTGTGTGCCGACTTTCTCCGGTTCGATCAGGCCGCTGTCCTTCAGCACCTTCAGGTGGTGCGAAATTGCCGGGCGGGAAAGCCGGGACTTGGCACTCAGGTTCTTCACATTGATGCCTTCCGCCCCCGCATCAACAATGTCCAGGACGAGTTTCTGCCGCACCTCGTCGCCGAGCGCGATAAAAAGAGGACTGCAGGAATTGAACATACTGTGGAGCCTGCGAAGCTCTTTCTTGTCTATCACGATGATACTTCCTTGTAACATGAAAGGGGTGTTTCCGGAAACTCCCGCAGGAATCCCCGGAACCAGCTCACCTGCCAGACGGGCAGCAGAAGAAACAGATATGCCTTGCAGGTTCAAAAGCCATTATTTCCAGCATACTGCATATTCTGCATTTTGTCAACAGTTTAACTAATTAATCATTTAAACCTTTTGACATTTAAAAATTATTTCATTATAATACATATATTTACAAATCAAATTTGAAAAATATAATGAAAATTCATTGACATTCCCCGGAAATAACAGTATATTATAGTCCATAAGTTTAATTGTTTGAACGTTTAAACATTTTATCCCTGTAGCAGGGGGCGTTCAGACAGTGAGCAACGAAAAAACACAAGAGAGGTTACAGAAAAGATGAAATTCCTAAAATCTTTTTTCAAGCACCCGTGGATTATCATTTTCTTCACCCTGGTAATCACCGGAGTCCTTGGTTTCTTCCTTAAAGATTTGCAGATGGACAACTCCACCCGCCAATACTTTCCCCACAAGACGGACTCCTACCAGCGCCTGCTGGATACGGAGAACGAATTCGGCAGCATGGTCGTCATCGGTGCAAGCCTTGAGGCCGGCAGCGGAGACATCATCACGGAAGAGAACATCCAGGTAATCAGGAACATCTGCGACCGTGTGTCAGAGCTTTCCGAAGTTGAGGAATACGACTCCCTGACACATATCGACTATGTGTGCGAATCAGACGGAGCAATATCAGCATCACAGCTTATTCCGGATGAATGCTGGGAACAGGATCCGGAACAGAGCGGCCGCTACAACTACGTCGGCGGCAACGCAGGCATCATGCAGCTTAAGGAACGCCTGACGGCATGGGAAGACATGTACAGCCGTGTCCTTATCAACGACAACGGCACCGCAACCCAAATGCAGTTCGTCCTCTACAATAGAACCGAGGAAGAAAAAGCAGAAGAGATGGCAGAAGCCCGCAGGAACCACACAAAGGTCGTTGACCACCAGCAGCAGACACTCTACCAGATAGAAGACATCATCAAGGAAGAGACTGCAGGACACAACCTCAAGTACAAGATTTACGGCGAAACAGTCGTCACCGAGAATTCCCGCAAGTTCATGATTGCCGACCTGAAGGGACTTATCCCGCTCGTCGTCATCGTCGTGCTCATCACACTCTGGCTCAGCTTCAAGACACTTGACGGTACGCTGCTGCCGCTCATCACCGTCCTTATCGCCACAGTCTGGACCTGCGGCCTCATGGCAATCTTCCACGAAACATTTACCATCGTTTCCAGCGTCATTCCGGTTTCGCTCATTGCAACCGGCTCTGCGTACGGCATCCACGTGCTTACGCACTACTACATCGCGCTGCAGGCCGTTCAGGGCGAGCTGACAAAGGAAAAATACCGCGAAGCGGTCTTTGAAGGGCTTGCGGACGTGCTTAAGGCAGTCGTCCTTGCCGGCGTTACCACCGTAGTGGGCTTTATCTCGCTGGTGTCCAGCCCCATCAAGCCCCTGCACGGCTTTGCCATCTACACGGCAGTGGGCGTCGGCGTGTCCCTGCTGCTTGCAATCACCTTCCTGCCGTCACTGCTGCTCGTAAAGCCGCTCAGCCGCGTACGCGTAAAGAAGGCAGAACCGGGACGCCTTGGAAAGAAGATTCAGGAACGCCTTGCTGCCCTCAACGGCGGCAAGTCCTCCGAAGAAGCATCCGGCAACACCATGTACGGCATTTACCGCTTCTTCTGCGGTTCCCGCGCCCGCCTTGCACTGTTCAGCGCATGTATCATCGCATTCTCCATCCTGGGGCTGCTCAGGCTCAAGATTGACACGGCCATGGTCAACTACTTCCCTGAATCAAGCGAAATGCGCCAGGACATCAACTATGTGGACAAGCAGTTTGCAGGAACGAACAGCGTCTACTTTACCATCAAGGGCCAGGAAAAAGGCGACATCACCAATCCTGAGCTGCTCAAGGCCATGGACGACCTGAACGAGTACCTGACAACCGAGTACAGCGATAAGGTCGGCAAGGTAATCTCGCTGCCGGTCTTCATCAAGCGGATTAACCAGGTCTGGTTTACACCGGGCGCAGCATCTCAGGCAGACAGCAGCGCAGATGCAGGCGATGATTTCGGCGGAGACTTCGACAGCTTCAGCAGTTTCGACGATGAAGGCGAAGATGCTTTTACCAGCAGCTTTGACGATGATGATTTCAGCAGCTTCAGCGACGACGATTTCGCCGGCTTTGAAAGTGATAACGAAAGCGAGACAGCCGAGGACATGACGAACCCCGATTATGTTGACCCCAACATCATCTACAGCCAGCGCCTTTCCGGCACCATGACGAGCGCACAGGTGCTCGACTGGCTGAACCAGGCATACGTTGCGGCAGGCGGCAAATCTGCAACGCCGGAAAGCATCGTCAAGTACCTCCAGCGCGAAATGAACTACAACGGCACCGCCTACTACGAAATTCCCTACGACTGGCACAAGTACCCCACAAAGGACCTGCAGGGCGTCGTAAACGGCTACCTGCAGCTTCTGAGCGGCTCCCTTGACCGCTTCATCGGCAAGAACGATCCGCTCAGCCCGATCGAAACCCGCATCCAGTGCCAGCTGCGCACGCATACCACGGAATCCGTCGGCGAAATCATCTCGGCAACCAAGCGCTTTGCAGCCGAGCACTTCCCGGAGGGCTACACCATCGAAGCAACCGGTACGGGCGAAATGGAATACACCATGACGGACATGGTTGTGTCCAGCCAGATTTCATCACTCCTTATTTCGCTGCTGTCTGTGTTCGTCATAATTACCCTGTCCTTCCGCTCACCGTGGGCAGGCTTTATCGGTGCAATACCGCTTGCATTCGCCATCCTGCTGAACTACATGGTCATGGGCTTTGCGCACATCAACCTTGACCTTATCACCAGCATCATTGCGTCTGTGGCGGTCGGCGTCGGCATAGACTACACCATCCACTTCCTGAGCACCTACAAGGAAGAACGCAGCAAGACAAAGGATCTGGTAGAAGTAACCAAGATGACATTCCGCAAGAGCGGCCACGGCATTGTAACAAATGCAGCGGCAGTAGGTCTGGGATTCCTGGTTCTCTGCTTCTCCAACTTCAGCGTGCTCCGCTACATCGGCGTGCTGGTGGCAGTGGTCATGTTCACCTCGGCGGCGCTCGCACTGAACGTCATTCCGGGCGTGCTCAATATCTATGCTCCTAAATTCACCCGCCCCGAAGGCGAGGAAGAAGAGGCAAAGTAATTCAATGTCACCGCGAAAAGTCACGGAGTGATTTTTTCGAGGTTTCCTAAAAAACAGGGGCGGGAAGCATCCGGGGCCTTGTTCCAGAAGCTTCCCCTCCTGACGTTTGGGACGGCCGGGAACGCTGCTTTCCGGCCCGGTACGGGGAAATTTCAGAAACAAAAATTTTTTTGGAATTTCTATAGACTTTTTTTGAAAAAATCAGTAACCTTTTAAACGTAAAAAGGTTTAACTGTTTGAACG
>CADCQA010000112.1 GCA_902803415.1 uncultured Spirochaetaceae bacterium
CCGCTGGCATTTATGCCGTTTCATTGCGGTTTTTGAGGTAAATTTGGAAGGAGTTTCAAAACTCGTCCGACTTTTGAAACTCCCTCAATTAATTTGGAGGAATACTATGAACGGACTTTCACTGATTGATTCACTGCTTGACGGAATGGACTACGGCTGCTGTGCTGCTGCACCGAGCGTTGATGTGCGCGAAACCGATGAGGCGTATATCCTCGACATGGATTTGCCGGGACGGACGGAAAACGATATAAGCCTGACGCTGAAAGAGGGCGTGCTCGCCATTGCGTCAGTGAAGCAGGAACAGGCCGGGAAGAAGCCTGCAGACAAGGATGTGCAGTGGCTCCTCCGCGAGCGCAGCCGCAGCAGCTTTGCCCGCCGCTTCACCCTGCCGGATGACATTGATGCGGATGCAGTGAGTGCCGTCTTCAAGAACGGCGTGCTCACTGTTACGATTCCCCGCCGCAAGGAAGCACGGCAGGAGCGCAAGATTGCCATCCAGGCTGCATGACGGCTGCTACGGTGCGGGCTGCTGGGCAATGCCGCACATTGCCCCGATGTCCGCGTAGCCGTGGCTCTGCATGAATGAGCGGAGCCCTTCGATTACTTCCACCATCACGGCGGGGTTGCAGAATTTCGCGCTGCCGATTTGCACCGCGGCTGCCCCCGCCATGATGAATTCCACAGCATCCTGCCAGCGTTCTATGCCGCCCATGCCGACCACGGGAATGCGTTTTTCCGGCGGCAGACGGTTCATCGCTTCCACTACGTCGTAGACCATCCTGAGTGCGATCGGTTTGATTGCCGGACCGCACAGCCCCGCCCGTATGCGCTGGAACACCGGTTTTCCGCTTTCTATGTCTATTGCTGTCGCCTGAATCGTGTTGATGAGGCTCAGTGCATCTGCGCCCGCCTCCGTGCATGCCATCGCCACCGCCACAAGGTCGGGTGCGTTCGGCGAAAGCTTTACCATCAGCGGCTTAGTGGTCGCTGCGCGCACGGCGGACACAACCTGCGCTGCAATGTCCGGCTTGGTGCCCCAGGCCATGCCGCCCGCCGACACATTGGGGCAGCTGATGTTCAGCTCAATCATGGGAGCTTCCGTCGCATCAATCAGGCGGGCGCCCTCCACGTAGGATTCGATGTCGCTGCCCGCAAGGTTTACGATGGTAACAGCCGGACTCAGCTTGAGCATTTCCGGCAGTTCGTGCCCGATAAAGTGCGGAATGCCGGGGTTCTGCAGCCCGATGGAATTGATGTTGCCGGCCGGGGTTTCCACGATGCGCTGGCCGGAATTGCCTTCCCGCGGCTGGAGCGTTACGCCTTTGCCGCAGATGCCGCCGATTTTCGTCACGTCAAAGAATCCCCGGTAGTTCTGCCCGAATCCGAAGGTTCCGGATGCCGCCATAACGGGGTTCTGGAAACGCACGCCTGCGATGGTCACGGAAAGGTCGGGCTGCTGTCCCTGCGGGAGCGGCTTTCTGCGCGGCGCGGGTTTTTCAAAGTTCAGTATGTTTGCATCAAACACCGGCCCGTCCTTGCAGACGCGCAGGTTCCCCCTGCTGGTGGGGATGGTGCAGCCAAGGCATGCGCCCACCCCGCAGAGCATGTGGTTCTCCATGCTGAGGAAGCACGGAATGCCGCATGCTTCGGCAACGCCCTTAATGTATGCGAGCATGGGTGTGGGGCCGCAGGCAAGAATGACTTTGTAGCCGGCCTCCCGCACTTTTGCAGCGGTAAGCACGTCCGGCAGCATGCCGCGGATGCCTTCGCTGCCGTCATCCGTGGTGAGCGTCAGGCTGGCAGGGGAAATGTGCTCCAGTCCGTAGGAGCCGCTTCGGAAGCATGCGTAGAAATCATACGAAGCGGCGGGCAGGGAGGCCGCGAAGTTTGCCACCGGTGCAACGCCGATGCCGCCGCCTGCAATGCAGATTTCCGGGCGGGAAGATGCCTGGGCGGCAATGCCTTCCGGCAGGCTGAACGTGTTGCCCAGCGGCCCGATGAGGTCGATTTTGTCGCCGGGCAGCAGCGAGCACAGCTCCTGTGTGCCGCGCCCCTTTTTCAGGATGAGGAACTGGAGCTTTACCGTCCGTGCGCCAGATGCATCTGCTGCAGATTCTTCTGCATGGTACACGCTGATGGGGCGGTCAAGCGCCACGCTGCTGCGGTGGCTGCGCAGCAGGTAGAACTGCCCCGGCAGCGGTGAAAGCTGCGTGCTCCGCTCAAGGGCTGCTTCTGTTTCCAGCAGGAATACGTCCTGCTGCCCCTTTACCGGCGCACAGCTGCGGATGCTGCTGATTCCGTAGAACAGCCGGCCCTTTCCGTTTTCATCAATTTCTGCCCTGTCCATTGTGCTGCCTCCTGCGTTCAGCCGAGTTCCTGTACGGCGGCTGTCAGTTCCTGCTTTGCTGCAATCGCCGCTGCGCCGGCTGCGTCTCCAAGGTCATCCATGGTAAGCGTGCCGTCCTGTTCCTTCTGCCGGCAGGTGCTTGATTTTTTCCATGCGCACAGAATGCCGCGTGATGAATTGACGGTACCGCCCGCCTTTGCAAGCAGCGTTGCCGCAATCCGCGCAGCTCCGCCCTGTGCTCCGTAGCCGGGGATAAGGAAGAAAATGTCGGGGTATGCATCGCGGATGTTCCGGGCATCGGCTTCCTCCGTGCAGCCCACGACTGCACCGACCGGCGAGCAGCGCTGCCCGGTATACTGCGCCGCAAACTGGGCGGCAAGGCGGTTCAGCTCGCTGCCGGTTTTGTCCATCACCCGGCCGCCGGCTTTCAGCTCCTGCCATTCAATGTCGGCCATGCCGGGATTGCTGGTGCGCAACAGCACAAAGATGCCTTTTCCCTGCGATGCGCAGTATTCCGTAAACGGATTCAGGGTTTCAAAGCCCATGTAGGGATTCACCGTGATGATGTCCGTCTCAAAGTCTCCGCTAAAGTGTGCCTTTGCGTAAGCGCCGGCGGTGTTTGCAATGTCGCCGCGCTTGATGTCGGATATGCAGACCAGCCCGGCATCTTTAACCAGCCGGAGCGTCTGGGAATAAGCCTTCATGCCCTCAATGCCCATTGCTTCGTAGTAGGCAATCTGCACCTTGCAGCAGCACGCGCTCCCGGCGCTCTGCACGCGCGAAATAATTTCCCTGTTGTAGGCGAGCACCGCCTGTGCCGGAGAGCTGTATTCCTTCAGGATTGACGGAGGAATGTATGAAGGGTCTGTATCCAGCCCGACGCAGAGCGGGCCGTTCTTTGCCGCAAGTTCCTGCAGCTTCTGCATATTGTGTTCCATACCTGCATTGTACCATAAAAAGGCACTTTGTGGTATAGTGGTGCCATGATGACAGTGAATCTCCAGGACATCCCCGCGTTCGGCGTTGCGGGGAACTTTACCGGGCACCTTGAACAGGCCGGGGAAGCCCGCGATTTTAAGGACATGAAGACTGCGGAGGCTAAGGCTCCCAAGGCAATTTTTCCCACCTACATTCCGCGCGCTGCGGAAGGAAAGGCGGACGGAGTGCCGGATTTTCTTTCGGTCTTCCCGTTCAGCAGCAGCCGCATCGTGTTTCCGGCGGGGGAGCAGAAGCTCCAGTGCGAACCGGAATGTGCCGTTGTGTGCGCGGTTGACTGGGACGGCGGGCGGATTACGTCCCTGCGCCCCCTTGCCTTTGCCGCCTCAAACGACTGTTCCATCCGGAAGGAAGGCGCGCGTAAGATAAGCGAGAAGAAAAACTGGGGCGCGTGCAGCAAAGGGCTTTCGGAACGGCTCATTCCCATAGACCGCTTTGCGCCGGGCGGCATCCTTGACCGCTACCGCATTGCAAGCTTCCTTGTGCGGGGCACGGAAACCGTTGCCTACGGAATGGACAGCGCTGTCCGCGACTACAGTTATTTCTATGAAAAACTGCTCGGCTGGGCGGTGGAAAAATTCAACTGCCAGCAGGACGAAGGCCCCGCCGAAGACGTCCATGCCTACCTTTGCGCCGCCGGCTGTCCGAATCAGCTTTTGCTTTCCGTGGGTGCCACCTGCTACACGGACTTCGGCGAACACAATTTCCTGCATGCCGGTGACCGCACGGCCGTCATACTGTACCCGGAAGACGCGTACCGCCCGGAAGACATTGCAGCGATTGCCGCCGCCGCGCCGGACAGCCCTGTTCCGGAAGACATATCTGCGCTGCGCCAGCTGATTACCGTCTGATTGGTATTCCTGCCGAGGGCTAGCAATTGCCCGCTCATTGTGCTATACTGGTTTAAAGACTGTAATTTCTTTTGTGGTAATGTTTTGTGCTGCAGCTTAATAAACCTGTTCGGAAACTTCAGTTTCAGAACAGGTCCAATCTTGCCGCGGATTGCAGTTTTTTGCTAAACATCTTGAGCGGGGTCAAAAGCAGCAGACTTTTGGAACTCCCTCGTTTTATGTGGACAGCAGGGCGTATGAGTGATAAAGACATTTTGAAGTTTGGCGAAGAAATCTTGCGCAGCATAAACAAAGCTGCCGCATCAGGTGATTTTTCAAACCTCAGCAGGGACATAAGGCATTCTGTCAACGGAGCCACCTCGTCGCTGGGGGCCAGCCTCAGTTCTGAAATACGGGGCGCCGTCGAATCGGGACTGAGAAACGCCCTTTCCCCGCAGAATGCCCAGGTAACGCCGTTCTTTTCCGCGAGGGTCAACAAGTATACCGCCGGTATTGGCGGTCTGGCAAAGACTGTTGGCGGTGGCTTTATCGTGCTCATTGCGGGGATCGTGTTTTTGGGAAGCATCCTGGCGTTCGGCGAG
>CADCQA010000113.1 GCA_902803415.1 uncultured Spirochaetaceae bacterium
CAGGTGCCGCTGCATGCCGCCGCAAGGTTGCAGAGCGCGTATGCTGCAATTTCCTGCCGCGGACGTATGCTGTCGTTGTGTTTGCGGGCAGTGCTGCTGGTGGCAAGCAGCGTTTCCGAAAGAATGACGATTGCGATGGAAAGGCTCGGCAGCAGGATTTCCTTTGCCTGTCCGTGCAGCAGCGTAAGATCCGGCACGGAAAAGCGGGGCAGCCCCGGCGAAACCTGCGGCAGTGTCTGTACCCCAAGCCGGTCAAGGCGAAGAAAGTACGTGGCTGCCATGCCTGCAGCCATCAGCAGCGGCTGGAGCGGCAGCCTGGGGCAAATTTTTCGTCCCGCAAGCAGCAGGACAATGGTCGCCGTACCCAGCCCGAAAGACAGCGGGTGGAATCCGGCCCGTGCCTGTGCTGCAATGTGCAGGGCAAGTTCTGCGAATTCCCCGCTGCCTGCACTGCCGCCGAAGAGCTTGGGAATCTGCATGCAGATGATGGTGAGCCCGATGCCGGTGATGAATCCGCCCATGACCGGCTCGGAAATGAATTTGAGCACGCGGTCGGCCCGCAGCAGAAAGCACACAAGCAGCCAGCCCGAGGTGAGCAGCGCGATGAGCGGCACCATGGCGGTGGCACCTGCACCGCCCGCCGCAATGCCCAGCGATGCCAGCATGCCTCCCGTGAGTGCGGCCGGAGCGGCGTCCACTCCGAACACAAAGCGCGGCGATGTTGAGCAGAGCGCAAAGACTGCCGGAGGAAGCAGCGAGCCGTAAAGTCCGTACACGGCGGGCAGCCCTGCTACAGAAGCATAGCCCATCGATATGGGTATGGAAATGAGTGCAATGATAAGGCCCGTTCCAATGTCGTGGATAAAATCGTTTCTGCTGTATGATTCCGGTATGAACATATTCCTCTCCGTAAAAATGAATGCGTTGCAGGGACATGCCGTTTACGGCGTACTGCACCCGTACAAGTGCCCTATCATCTGGTCTGCAAGCAGGAGTGCTGCTTCCCTGAAGCGCTGCTCCTTTTCTGTGCTGCACTCAGTTTCCCGGACTGCGGCTTTCCATGCAAGCCAGCCTGTTACTGACGGCGGCGAAATGCCTTTCTTCCCGTACACTTTTACTGCATGCCGCGCCCTGCGTACAAGGCTGCCGGCAGAAATACAGCGCAGCATCAGGAATGCGGCAGCTGCAAGCAAAAAGATTGCCGCGCATACTGCAGCCATGCTGCGGGCGGTCGTGTTTTTTTCTTCTTCCGGTATACGGGCGGCTTCCTGCGTCATGCCGGAAATTTCTGCAAGGTAGGCAGCAGTTTTTTTGTCACCCTTCCGGATGTAGGGAATGGGGTTCTTTGTAGTGAATACCGCTGTCGGTTCATATACCTGCCATGCACCGTCCAGGTAAACTTCCGGCCATGCGTGCATCTGCATGCCGGTGATGGTGCCGTGCCCTTCCGCATCGGTCACAAGCCGGTAGCCTTCTGCCATGCGGCACGGTATGCCCGCTGCGTGCATGAGCAGCGTAAAGCTGCCTGCATACCACGTACAGAATCCCGTCTGCGAAGTGAACAGAAAATATTCGTACGGGTCTTCGCCTTTGGGTGCCTGCGGACTTGCAAGGGAATACATGAAGCCGTCCTGCAGGAAAGCAAGCACGCGCGCTATGTATGCCCGCTGTGCGTCGGCATCCATGGCATGTGCTCCCTCTGCAGCCCCGAGTGTAGCGGCAAGTTCCCTGATTCGTCCGGGAATAATGGAAAGCCGGGCCTCGTTGAATTCCGGCGCTGCTTCCGGCTGCCCCCGGAGGCTTCCTGCTTCCTGCTCGTAGAGCCGTATTTCCGCGCCCCGCATCAGGCTGGGATACACCGCCAGCACCTGTGAATCCGTCAGGCTGATGCGTGCGTCTGCACAATCAGCGGGAAGACTGACGGCGGCTGTTCCCGGCGTAATCGGAATGACGGCAAGAAAATCATCCTGCAGCGTCAGGCTGAGTGCCTGCTCCGGTACAGTTTCAGCTGGCTGCGCTGCCTGAGGCTGCCGTTCCCCAAAAAACGTGCTGACCTTCCTGCTTCCGTTTATGCTGAAATACAGGCTCCATTCGCTGCCGTTCCATGTTTCGTAGCACTTTGTGGCAAGATAGTATTCTGTAAAGGGTTTTCCCTGTACGGAAAAAATGGGCCGCCTGGGCAGGTTTGCCTGATACACAGGTTTTTCTGCCTGCAGGGAACTGCCGTAGCCGGGCAGGTTTGCCAGCAGCGGAAATTCCGGTGCAATTGCCGCCATAAGCCGTGTTGTGTCAAGCGAAACCAAATCCGCAATGCTCGTGCGGGAAACGCTTCCTCCCAGTGCGGACAGAAGCGAGCATGCGCCTGCTGCCAGCACCGGCACAATAAAGGGCTGCCATTTTTTCTGGTGGATGACAAACACGGCCGGCGGCAGCAGGGATGCACAGAGCACCAGCTGCTGCGATGTTACGATGCCCGCAGCACAAATGCTGCCTGCCATATATGCCGTCAGCGCGGCAGCGTATTTCTGCCCGCACGCAAGGTAGAGCGGCAGGAAAAGCACGAGCGCATAGAGTTCGCATGCAAAAAAGGAAAAGAAGCCGAACGGGGCGCCGTTCCGTGCCGCTTCAAGCCATGCCTCGGCAAACGAGCGCTGTGCCGCACTCAGCTGGAGCAGCACCACCAGTATGCTGCAGACGAGCACTGCCCGGAACAGCAGCTGTATTGCCCGCAGCGGCCCAATTTTTTTCCGGGTAAAAAAGCACAGCAGCGCAAGCACTGTCGTCCAGCTGAGCAGCAGTGCAGCCGGTCCCTCTGCATGCAGCAGGAAAAGGGCGAGCGCAACCGTGCCTGTGTAGGCGGCGCTCAGAAGCAAAGCCTGTATCAGTGTTCCGGGCTGCATACGGTGCCCCGGTGTGGTGTGCTCAGCGGAATGCATTGCCAATCTCCCTGACGCCTTTTTTTACGTCTGCTACATAGAACAGGCTTCTGCTTCCGGCCTTCATCCGTTCATCCTGAAGAATCCTGCTCCGTGCCTGTTCCCGCACAAAATTTGATTCCGGCGGGCACAGAAACAGGTGCGGCTCCGTGCCGGCAAGCAGGTGCTTCTTGTAGGCGGCGTACAAATCTTCAATCGGACGCGTGCTGAACAGTATGGCGGATGATTCCCCGCTGAATGCCGATGCGGGGAAGGCCGGGTCGGAAAAAAAAATGTTTGCGGAACGCTCGTACAGGTGCATGAATGCCTCTTCGCTGTCGATGAGCAGCCCGCTCTGTGCCCCGCCGGAAATAAAGTGTACGGCAATCCGCTGTGCGGCAAGATGCTGCACGACTGAAAACGCTGCACTCATCAGCAGGTCTTCGGCGGCAAGCTTTTCTGCTTCCCCTGCTGCTGCGGGGCTGCACGGGTACAGGTCAAGGACAACGCTTATTCCCCGTGAGCGGGCTTCGCCGTATACCGCGCAGGACGGAATGCCCGTTGCCGCCCAGCGTTTCCAGAGCATTCCCTGCGCCGGCATACCGTCGCGCAGCGGCAGCGCGTATTCAAAAATTGAATTGTCGCCCGCCCCGCTTTTTGCTCCGGGCAGCACCGAACCGGCGCTCGTCAGGTATGTTTCTACGGGCTGATTGATTTTGTACAGTTCCGGCAGCACATAAAAAATCTGCGGCTGTATGTGTACTTCCGGCCGGATGATGCCGAGCGGCGTGCTCAGCTGTATGGAACGGATTCCCGCCACATAGGTTCCCCGGTACGGACATGCTATTTCTGCCGTGTACGTTGCGGATGCTTCCATGCCCGGCAGAAAGCCCACGGGCAGCGGCAGCCGCTGTTCTTTGCCGGGAACGACAAAGCTGCAGCTTCCTCCGGTGAGCGGGAAGGATCCTTCATTTTTCAGGTGAATCTCAAAATGAATGGATTCGCCCTTGTGCGGGTGGTTTGTGGAAAAGCTCTGGTACCATGCGTATTTTTCCCAGCTGACAATCAGGTAGAGCAGGCTGAACAGCGCGTAGAACGGAAGGAAGCAGGACAGAAAGAGCGAGACAAAGCCTGCAAGTCCCCCGAACGATGCGAAGACAAAGCAGAGCACTGCGAAGATGCACAGCGGAATCCATTGAATGTGGAGCCGCATGTTATACCCCGGCAGGGATGGCTGTGTGCCTGCAGATGTCCCCGATAGCGTCCTCTTCGCTCATGTTGTCAAGCCGGGCTGCGGAGGAAAGGACGATGCGGTGACGGAGTACCGCTTTGCAGACTGCAAGCACGTCTTCCGGCATAACGTAGTCCCTGCCGCCGGAAGCCGCCTGCGCTTTTGCTGCCTGCTGCAGGTATTGCGACGCGCGCGGGCTTGCGCCAAGGCTTATGAGTTTGTCCGAGCGGGTGGCGCTGATGATGTCTACGATAAACTGCTGCACTGCCTGAGAGACATGTACGCTGCGTACTGCTGCCTGCACGGCAAGGATGCTTTCTGCATTTGCCACAGCGGCTATCTGCTGCGAACTGTCCGTGTTCAGGATAGCCAGCTCGTCCTGGCGTGACGGGTAGCCGATGGAGAATGAAAGCCCGAAGCGGTCAAGTTCTGCTTCCGGCAGGGGAAACGTTCCGGTGAATGTCTGCGGATTCTGTGTTGCAAGCAGGAAAAATGGTTCCGGAAGTTTTCTTGTTACGCCGTCAACGGTAATCTGCTTTTCCTGCATTGCTTCCAGAAATGCAGACTGCGTGCGCGGCGAAGTTCTGTTCAGTTCGTCGGCAAGGATGCACTGCGCATTGACGGGGCCGTCCTTGAATACAAAATCGTGCTTACCGGGAACCCAGACATTCATGCCGAGCACGTCGCCGGGAAGCATGTCCGGCGTAAACTGTATGCGCGAAAACGAAAGGCCTGCCGCCTGTGCAAGGGCGCGGGCAAGCGTTGTTTTGCCGACTCCCGGCACATCTTCGATCAGAACATGCAGCGAGGCAGCAAGACCGAGCACGGAAAGACGGACGGCTTCTTCAGCTCCGCAGAACACGGTGCGGACTGCGCCTTCCATAGCTGTTGTAAACGTACTGACGATAGTAACAGAGTCCATGTACACAGTATAGCACGATTTTGCGTACAGGAAAATAGACCTGTTCGGAAACTACGTTTCCGCTCAGGTCAACGAGTTTAAAATCGCTCAAATAGCGCGATTTTAAACATCGTATTCTAGTGTAACCTGTTCTGAAACTGAAGTTTCCGAACAGGTTTAATGAAAACTGCTGCGGCTGCCGGTGTTTTTCTGCCTTAGCCCAGCAGGTGCCTGGTCTTTGCGTACCACTGCCTGCTGTCTGTCTTCCGCAGGTAGCGGTAACGGTTCATGCAGTCGCTCATCTCGGCAAGGATTGCCTGGGCTTCCTCATCCTTTCCTTCCTCGTGGAAATGCAGGGCGCAGAGGTATCCGACTTCAAAATTGCTTGTCCGGAAGAAAATGTCCTTCATTTTGTCGTAGTCGTCGTTCAGCTTCAGGTCGAGCAGCACCTGCTCCGCAGAGGCAAGTTCCCCCTGTTCCTTGAATCGTGCCATTGCCGCCTTTGCCTCTTCTTTTCTGCCCGCAGCCGCCGTCGCATTGATTTTCTTGAACTGGAGTTCCCGGTCATCGCTGTAGGGGCCGCTCAGGCAGGAATCGTACAGGGCAAGGGCCTCGTCATAGCGCCCGCTGCTGCAATAGGCGTCGGCAAGAAGCGTGCGGTTCGTCACCGTATCCTGATGCTTTACCTGCTCTTCAAGCTGGCTGATGCTTCCTTCCGGGTGCAGTGCCTGCGCAAGACTGTCCCCGACGGAAATATTGTGCGGCAGTTCCGGCAGCAGTTCAACGATGATGTACGCCAGCCCCCCGATGTAGGGCAGGAACACGAGCAGCCACAGCCACAGAAACGGCTTCCGGTTTTTGATGATGTGAATGATGAGCAGAAGCTGCAGTACATACGGCAGCAGGGCAAATATAGTCATGAAAAGCAGTATACCGACAAGGCCGGAGATGCGCAACAGCGTGCCGGGCATTTCCGCCCTTGTGCAAAAGTAGCGGTAAGGATATAATGAACTTGTTCGAAAACGATGTTTCCGGACAGGTTCATTTATAGAAAAAGATTTGCGGCTGGGGCCGCTGCGAAGGAGTGTCTGCAATGGGTGGGGAAGACCTGAAGGGGCGCATTGAATTCCAGTTTGAATACTTGGCGATGCTGGATGCGCAGTCGCTGCACGTCATTTTTAAGGCCGTGGACAACAGGTCGCTTGCCGTGGCGCTCAAGGATGCCACGGCCGGAAAGGCGCTTGCGGATGTGCTGCGCCGGAACCTGTCGCAGGAATCTTTTTCGGCCCTGCTCCAGCAGATGAAGGACATCGGTTCCCTGCCGGTGTCCGAGGTGCGCAAGCAGCAGTGGCACATTGTGGCCATCGTCAGGGAACTTGCTGCGCGCAATGCGGTTTCCGTCCCCGAACAGTTTTGCTTTCCCTCGGACGAGGACATTCTTCAGTACTGCGATTTCATGAACACCGGCAGGCGGAGGCGGCGTTCCTTCAAGATGGAAGACATCACGCTCCTTGATGACCGGAGCATTCAGCACCTGCTCTTTGAGATTGACGATGCCGACCTTTCCAAATGTCTTGTCTATGCTTCCCAGAAAGCACGCCAGGCCGTGTTCCGCAACATGACCCACGGAGCGGCGGAGCAGATGGAAAAGACTATCCTTGCCGCCCATGCATGCCCCACGGAGGAGATTGCCGCTTCGCTCAAGAAACTGATTTTTGCCGCGGAAAAGCTTGCTGCCGGGAACAACCTGCATTACACCGACGAGCTGCTGAAATAGGCGCTGCCCCGCTGTGCGCCCCTGCAAGGGGGCTTTCCTAAACCCTTTTATATCACTATAATGAAGCGCACGGCGGTGCTGTTCCCCGGAATGTACGGATGCACGGAATGTGCCGCCCCAATTTTCTTTGAGGTACTGAATATGTCAGATGAAGTAAGGGTCCGCTATGCCCCGTCTCCGACCGGTATGCAGCATATCGGCGGTGTGCGCACTGCGCTTTTCAACTATCTGTTTGCCCGCTCCAAGGGCGGCAAGTTCATCCTCCGCCTGGAGGACACCGACCGCACCCGGTATGATGAAAAGTATGTGCGGAATCTGTATGATACGATGGCCTGGCTCGGCATTAACTGGGATGAAGGCGGCGAGAAGGGGGGCAGCTTCGGCCCCTATGTGCAGAGCGAACGCTTTGAACTGTACAAAAAATACGCGCAGGAACTGGTAGAGAAGGGCGAAGCATATTATTGTTTCTGCGACAGCGAGCGCCTTGAGCGTATCCGCAAAATCCAGACGGAAAACAAACTGCCGCCGGGATATGACCGCAACTGCCGCCATCTGACCCCGGAAGAGGTGAAGGCGAATCTTGATGCGGGCAAGCCCTATGTTATCCGCCTGAAGGTGCCGCTTGAAGGCGAGACGAAATTCCATGACCACCTGCTGGGCGACATCGTGTGGAAGAACGAGGACATTTCTCCTGATCCCATCCTGCTCAAATCCGACGGGTTCCCCACGTACCACCTTGCAAACATCGTGGATGACCACCTGATGCACATTTCTCATGTCATGCGCGCGCAGGAGTGGATTCCTTCTACGCCCCTCCATGTGCAGATGTACCGTTCCTTCGGCTGGGAGCACCCTGAATTCTGCCACCTGCCCATGGTCAACGGTTCCGACGGCAAGAAGCTTTCCAAGCGTCACGGTTCCACAAGCCTGAACGAATTCCGTGCGCGCGGCTACCTGCCGGGTGCCATTGTCAACTACGTGGCGCTGCTCGGCTGTTCCTACGAGGACGGAAAGGACATCTATTCGCTGGAGGAGCTTGCGCAGGGCTTTAAGCTGGAGCACCTGAACAAGGCGCCCGCCGTTTTTGACTACAAGAAACTTGAATGGTACAACGGGCAGTACATCCGCGCGCTCAGTGACGAAGAACTGTACCGCTGGACGCTGCCGTTTATCACGGGTACCGGCGATGCTCAGCTGGAAATCAATCCCGACAATCCGCAGCCCAAGCCCAAGGTTGGCCCGGAGTATTCCGGAGTGGCGCTCGGCGACGACGGCGAGCCGGTCTGTGTGGACAAGAGCATGGGCATGAGCAGCGCGGACGTAAAGGCTGCGCTCATGCAGCTTATGCCGCTCATCAAGGAGCGCCTGCATTTCCTGACCGATGCTGCAGAGATGGTGCACTTCCTCTTTACGGAACCGGCCGTGCCGCCCAAGACTGAGCTGGTGCCCAAGCGCCTTGACGAGTCAAAGACGCGCGAAGTCCTGCAGGCTGCAAAAGAATTTATCGGGCAGCTGCCTTCCCTTGACCATGAGGCCGCGGAAGAAAATGCAAAGCAGCGTGCGGAAGCACTCGGCGTGAAGCTCGGTGACTTTATGATGCCCATTCGCATGGCAGTTACCGGCAGCCGTGTGTCGCCGCCGCTTATCGGTTCCATACTGATTCTTGGTGTGGAAAAATCCATCGCCCGCGTGGAGCGTGCACTCGCTTCCCTCTAAAACAGCGCAGGTTCCTGACCCGCTGCCAGCTGTCCTGGCGGCGGGCAGTCTTTCTGCACGGGCATGGTGTCCTGGAGCATCCGCTTGAAGAGCTCCATGCAGACGCGGGCGTCGTCAGCAGCACGGTGTGCAGCCAGGACTTCCACGTTGAAACGTTTTGCAAGCGACTGCAGCTTGTACTGCCCCTTTTCTTTCAGCCGCACAAGCCCGGGATATGCCCAGCGTGCAAGCGGCAGCGTATCTACGGTAAGGTTTGCGAGCGGCGGGAATGTCATGCGTTCCAGTTCCGCATTTATGAATCCCAGGTCAAAAGGTGCGTTATGCGCCACCAGCACGGTGCCGCTTCCCTGCAGGTAGCGGAGAAAGTCCGGCAGCACTTCTGCTGCGCGGGGTTTTCCTGCAACCATGGCATTGTCTATGTGTGTTAATTGTGTCAGGAATTCCGAGATTGGCACCGGCGGCCTGATGAGCGCATCGAACGGTTCTGCGCAGACGCCTTTGCAGTTAAAACGCACTGCCCCTATTTCCATAAGGTAGGAATCCGCTGCATGCAGTCCCGTCGTCTCTGTGTCAAAGGCGACAAAGTCCCTGCCGCTGTAGAACAAGCGGGCAAGGTGCCTGTAATCCGTAAACATGTGACGTACTGATTTTGGATACACAATCCCCCTCCCTTGGATACAAAAGGCAGCCCCCGCCGCGTGCTGCTGCAGGGGCTGCCGTCAGGGGGTATTACTTTGCTGCGTCAAGCACCGCCTGAATTTCGGCGGAAATCTTGTTGCACAGCACGTCGGCTTCTTTCTTTGCTGCCTCAAGCGCTGCGTCTGTGTCTGCCGCAACAGGAACCGTGCTGTTGATGTAGAATTTAATCTTCGGCTCGGTTCCGGAGGGGCGGGCACTCACGATAGTGCCGTCTTCCAGGAAGAACTGGAGTACGTTGCTCTTGGGCCACGGTAATGCCGTCTTCTGCGCGGGTGCGGCGGGGTCGAATTCCACGCTCTGCTGCACGTCGCGGATTTTGAGCACTTTCTTGCCGCCGAGCGTCTTGAGCCCTTCTTCGCGGAGCTTTGTCATAATGCCCTTCATGATGCCGGGGCCGGTAACGCCGGGGAAGTATTTGCTGATTGCACGGTCTTCAAAGTAGCCGTAGTGCTTGTACAGGTCGTTCAGGTGTTCAAGCAGGCTCTTGCCCTTGCTTGCCCAGTAGAGCGTCATTTCTGCACACATTGCAGCGGCAGATACACCGTCCTTGTCGCGCACTTCTGTTTCCACAAGGTAGCCGTAGCTTTCCTCAAGGCCGAATGCGTAGTGTTCCTTTCCTTCTTTTTCCATCTGGGCTTCGTCAAAGGCGATCCATTTGAAGCCTGTCAGGCATTCCTTTACCTTGACGCCGTGCCCCTGTGCAACTTTGTCCACGAAGGGGCTGGTGACGATGGAGCGGATAAGCACCGGGTTTGCCGGCATCCTGCCGAATTCCTTCTTTGACAGCAGCACGTAGTCGGCGAGCAGGGCGCCCATCTGGTTGCCGCTCACAAGCACGAAGTTTCCGTCCTTGTCGGGGAATGCCGTGCCGAAGCGGTCTGCATCCGGGTCAGTTGCCATGACGACGTCTGCCTTCATCTTGGTGGCAAGGTCAACTGCCATCTTGAGTGCCGGGGCTTCTTCCGGATTCGGCTTTTCCACGGTGGGGAAGTTTCCGTCCGGTTCAGCCTGCTCCGGTACCACGGTTACGTTGAGTCCCAGGTCGCCCAGTACTTTCTTGACGTGCATGCCGCCGGTGCCGTGGAGCGGTGTGTAGACAACCTTGACGCTTCCGGCCTTTTCCTTTATGAGTTCCGGGCGGAAGAGCTGTGCCTTTATCATCGCCTGGAATTTTTCGTCGATTTCCTTGTCGATGAGGACGATTTTTCCTTCCTTGATAGCCTGCTCGCGGTCAATGAGCTTGGCTTCCTTGACGGCATTCACTTCGTCGATGATGCCCTTGTCGTGCGGTTCAACGACCTGCGCACCGTCATCCCAGTATGCCTTGTAGCCGTTGTACTGCGGCGGGTTGTGACTGGCGGTTACGACAACGCCGGTTTTGCATCCGAGCGTGCGGATTGCAAAGCTCAGCTCCGGCGTGGGGCGCAGGGAGGTGAAGAGGTATGCCTTTATGCCGTTTGCAGCGAACACACGGGCGGTGATGTCGCTGAATTTGTCATGGTTGTGGCGGCTGTCGTACGCAATGCATGCGCTCAGGGTGCCTGCCTTTGCTTCCGCCGGGAATGCCTTGATGATGTAATTGGCAAGTCCCTGCGTTGCCTTGGAGATGTTCAGGGTGTTCATGCGGTTGGTGCCGCCGCCCATAACGCCGCGAAGGCCGCCGGTACCGAATTCAAGGCTCTGGTAGAAGCGGTCCTCAAGTTCTTTCATGTCTTTCTTTGCTACGAGCTCTTCAACTTCCTTGCGGAAAGATTCGTCCTTTTCCTCTGCAATGTACTGCTGGGCACGTGCAAGGATTTCTTTTTCTTCCATAAAGTAATTCCCCCTTGAATGCTGCTTCCGTGCCCGGCCCTGTAACTTAAAGGTTCCGGTACAAGGAATTGCAGACAAATCCAGTATACCACAGAATTTTGACAATTGCTAGGGTTTGTGCAGGGCTTACGCATTTGTGCAAATGTATGCCTTTTTCAGGTAAAACAAGTCTTTTGATGA
>CADCQA010000114.1 GCA_902803415.1 uncultured Spirochaetaceae bacterium
CAGGCAGCACCCTTCCCGAATGGAAACACGCAGACGGCAGCAGGAGCGTCGTCATCGTCGGTTCCGGCCCGGCAGGGCTGTTCGGGGCGCTCCGGCTGCTGGAACACGGCATCCGCCCGGTCATCATAGAGCGCGGGGAAGACTGCCCTGCGCGCAAGCGGGACATTGCGGCCATCAGCACAAAAGGCATTGTGGGGGAAGATTCAAATTACTGCTTCGGGGCGGGGGGCGCGGGAACTTTTTCCGACGGAAAGCTTTATACGCGCAGCACCAAGCGCGGGGACAGCGACGGCATACTGAGAATTCTGGTGCACTTTGGCGCAGACCCGGCAATACTGACGGATGCCCACCCGCACATCGGCACCGACCGGCTGCCGGGCATCATCACGCGCATCAAGGACCACATTGTGGCGCTCGGCGGCGAAGTGCATTTTAACACGCGCTGCATGCAGTTTATTACCGAACGCACGGCGGACGGCACCCCGCGGCTGCTGGGCATCCGCACGGAGCACACAAAGACCGGGGAGCAGCAGGATTTCTTTGCAGACGCAGTGCTCCTTGCTACCGGGCATTCCGCCCCGGACATCTACCGGCTTGTTGCGCGTACAGCACCGCAGGCGCTGGAGGCAAAGACCTTTGCGGCCGGCGTACGGGTAGAACATCCGCGGGAACTCATCGACAGCATTCAGTACCACGGCCGGCGCGAACAGGCGGGGCTGGGGGCGGCGGAATACCGGCTGACCTCGCAGCAGGAAGAACGGGGCGTGTACAGCTTCTGCATGTGCCCCGGCGGATTCGTTGTGCCAAGTGCAAGCGCCCCCGGTCAGCTGGTGGTAAACGGCATGTCTGCAGCAGGAAGAAACAGCAGGTGGAGCAATGCGGCTATTGTGGTAGAAACCCGCCCGGAAGACATTCCGGAGGAATTCCGGCGCCAGGCACAGCAGGAAGGCTGCCCGGCGCTTGCAGGGCTTTTGTGGCGCACGCAGCTGGAGCAGCTGGCATTCAGCCACGGCGAAGGGCAGAAGGCACCAGCCCAGCGGCTTGAAGATTTTCTTGCACAGCGGGAAAGCAGTTCCCTGCCGCCCACAAGCTACACGCCGGGCATCACCGCAAGCCGCCTTGACGAATGGCTGCCGCAGCAGATGAGCACCCGGCTGGCAGCGGGCTTCCGCAGCTTTGGCAGAAGCATGAACGGCTTCATCAGCCGCGACGCGCTCCTTATCGCAGCGGAAACGCGCACCAGCACGCCCGTCCGCATACTGCGCAACAAGGAAAGCTGGGAATGCACCGCCATCCGGCACCTCTATCCTGCCGGAGAAGGCGCCGGTTACGCGGGCGGCATCATGTCTTCAGCAATGGACGGCCAGAACGCCTGTACCGCCATTGCAGCAGCTATTTAAGCAGGCTGCCCAGCAAGCCGCCCACAACGGATGCCGTTGTCGATGCAGGCTTGTTCCCGGAAGCCGGTTTGCTGCCGGACGCAGGCTTTGCAGAGGCCGCGCCGCCCAGAAGGCTGCCCAGCAGCGAAGTGACGTTCGCGTTGCCGACCAGTCCGCCCAGCAGCGAAGAAAGCTGGGAGCCGGACTGTCCGTTCGTCATCTGACCTAGCAGGCTCATAAACAGCGGAGCCGCGGCCGCAAGAATGGCAGCGGTAGTCTTGGAATCCACACCGGAAGCCTTTGAAATTGATTTTGTTGTGGCAGCGCTGCTGCTACCCAGCAGGTGCGCAATAATTTTGGCACCGTCGTTCACGTCAACTTTTTTCAGGAACGAAGCAACGTTGGAAGTATCGTCCTTTGCATGTTCCGCAAGCGCCTGCTCAAAGCCTTTCCCGGATGCAGCGCTGCCCGTCTGCTTAGAGGCCGCCTGCAGCAGCACCGGCACAGCCTGCGCAAGCACATTCTTTACGTCAGCAGAGCTTGCATCTGCAGCCTTGCCGATACCATTCACACTCGACGTGCTCAAAAGCGTCGTCAGAATCGAAGACACATCCATCGTCTATTCCTCCCGAAAAAAACACCGGGCGGCAGCAAAACATACCCTCCGCAGAACCACCCGCATTTCAGTTTCCATACAGGTCTATTATAAGCAGCCCTTCCCGAAACCGTCAACCTTTTTCCATCCCCTCGCCAGGGAACGCAATGACCTGGCTAATGTGCTCCCAGCGGAAAAAAGCCATTATTTTGCAATTTTTTCTGCAAATTCTGAGAAAAAAGCATAATCTCGGCAAGTATAGAGGGTAAGGGGCAGAAGAAATGAACGATGAAAAAGACCTCAGTGCAGAAAC
>CADCQA010000115.1 GCA_902803415.1 uncultured Spirochaetaceae bacterium
CGCGGCTTCGTAATCATGTTATGCTCCGCTACCTCTGCCGTGAGCTGACCCTCTATTTTATCGTCTGCTTCGGCTTTTTCTTTGTGGTGTTCTTTGTGAACCAGATTCTGCTGCTTGCTGAAACCATTCTGCGGCAGCGGGTTCCCGTACGCCAGACGGTGCTCCTGATTGTCTATTGTCTTCCGGGAATTGTTGCCCAGTCGGCGCCTTTTGCCACGCTGGTCGGATTTCTGATGTGCCTTGGCCGCATGGGAACCGACAATGAAATCCTTATCCTGCGGGCAAGCGGGCTGCGGTATTCCTTTATCCTTCGCCCTGTTGTGTGCATCGGGCTGTTCATCTCTGTGTTCAGCTTTGTGATGAATGACTATTTTCTTCCGCTCGGACTGCTGAACTACAACCGTTTGTGGCGGAAAATCGTGGAAAGCGACCCTGCGGTGGAAATCGAAGCTGATTCCATCAGAAAGCTGAATGGTGCCACGCTCGTTATCGGCGGCGTGGACGGCCGGCACATCGACGGACTTGTGATGTTTGACCGGAACACGAGCGAGCAGTCCCGCATTATTGTTGCACGCGGCTGTGACGTAAAGGATTCCGAGGCGCCCGGCGTACTGATGCAGTTTGACATGAGCGGGGCAACCGTGTTCACGCTGGGGCAGCGGCAGCGTTCCGATTTTGATGTTATTGAAGCTCAGCGGGTGCAGCTTAATGCTTTCGATTCGATTTTCATGGATTCCCAGGAGGAGATTGCGCCGAACAGCATGACGTCCTTTGACCTGTGGAATAAAATTCAGTCGATGAAGAATGACCTTTCGGTGACCTACATCCGCATGAATGCGTATAATCTGGAGTTCCACAAGAAATTTTCCATTCCCTTCGGCTCTATTTTCTTTGCGCTCCTTGCCTTCCCGCTGTCTTTGATTTTCAGCAGGCGTGACGGGCAGACGCTTGGCTTTATCTTTGGCACCATCATTTCTGTCCTCTACTGGGCGGCAACCATCTTGGGGCAGATATTCGGTTTTGGCAGCGGCCTGAACGGTTTCTGGATGATGTGGGGACCGAATTTATTCCTGGGGCTTGCCGGTATTGTTCTTTATCTACGGCTGAGGAAACGCTAGCGATGAAACTTGTCTCGTACCTGTGCAAAAAAACTATCAAGGTTTTCCTGGGTGCCCTGCTGCTCGTCGAACTGGTGCTCCTGCTGACGGACCTGCTGCTGAACATCTGGGGCTACATCTCCCACGAGGTGCCGTTCACGACGGTGCTGCGCATCCTGCTGTACTACGTGCCCAAAGCCGGATGGTATGCCGTTCCCTGCGCCGTGCTTTTTGCCGTCGTGTATGTCCTGAGCGATTTGTATGCAAAGAATGAGCTGCTTGCCGTGTTTGCTTCCGGTGTTTCCCTGTTCCGCTTTACGCTGCCGCTTCTGTTCTTTGGCGTGCTGCTGAGTGTGGGGCTTTTTTTCTTTGAGGACAGGCTGGTTGTTGGCACGTATGCAAAGAAAATGCAGCTGCAGAACATGGTGCTGCAGAAAGATAAAACGCAGGACAACGAGGACTTTGTTGTAATGGGGGAGGGCGGCAGGATACTGTACCATGCCATGGTCTATGAGGATTCGTCAAAACTGCTGCTGAACCTGCAGGTGCTCTACCGCAACGCAAACTATGCATTCGAGGCGCTTGTCCTTGCTGATTATGCCACGTGGAAATTCGACCACTGGGAGCTGGAAAATCCCGTCTGCTACCGGAAAACTGCAGGCGGCGGCTATACCATGCAGGAAGCGGACTACGATCTGCTGTTCCGCCTGGTAGCGCCGCCGGAAATGTTCCGGAGCGGCGAAATTTCGGTGGAGGAAGTCAACGTGGCGGAAGCCCGCCGCTACATTGAACGGCGCGAAAAGGCCGGCCTTCCGGTTTCGGAAGCAAAGGCCGAATATTACAAGAAATTCGCGTTTCCCTTTGTTGTGCTTGTGGTGGTCATCCTTGCCATCGGGCTGTGCGGCAAAACGCGCAAGAATGTGCTGCTGGTAAGCCTTGCATTAAGTGTCGCTGCTGTTGTATTATTCTATATTATGCAGATGATTACTATGCTGATGGCGCGCTTTGGTGCCATTCCGCCCATTTTCGGTGAATGGTTTCCGGTGTTCTTTTTCATCTGCGTCAGCTCTGTGTTGCTGCGCTTTGCGCACACCTGAAGGATTTGTATGGTTGACAGTATTTTTGAGCTTAAGCACGAAGATTCCGCTTCCCTTGCCCGCACCGGCGTACTTCATCTGCCGCACGGTGACGTACAGACTCCGGTGTTCATGCCGGTCGGCACAAAGGGGACGGTAAAGGCTGTGTCCAGGGAATCGCTGGAGGAAATCGGTTTTGAAATCATCCTTGCGAACACCTACCACATGTACCTGCGTCCTGGCGAAGATGTGGTGCAGGAAGCGGGCGGCCTGCATGGTTTTACCCGCTGGGAACGCAATTTCCTTACTGATTCCGGCGGTTTCCAGGTTTTCTCGTTGTCGCAGCTGCGCAAGGTGGAAAGCGGCGGCGTTACCTTCCGCAGTGATATCGACGGCAGCAAGCACTTTTTTACGCCGGAAAGCGTAGTCCGCACGCAGACAAAACTGAACAGCGACATTCAGATGCAGCTGGATGTCTGCACCGGCTACGGCGTTTCCCGTGAAGAGGCCGAACGGGCGCTGCGCATTACGTCTGCGTGGGCTGAACGTGCCATTAAGGAATGGAATGTGCAGCGGGAAAACGGCTACCGCGGAATGCTGTTCCCGATAGTGCAGGGGAATTTCTTTGAAGACCTCCGCAAGGAAAGCGCCGAATTTGTGGCATCGCTGGATACGCCCGGCATTGCCATCGGGGGCCTGAGCGTGGGGGAACCGCCGGATGTCTTTGCCGGGCTGCTGCGGCATACCGTGCAGTTTGTTCCGCGGGAAAAACCCCGCTACGTTATGGGCATCGGTACGCCGGACTACATCTTTGAGGCCGTTGCCAATGGCATCGACATGTTCGACTGCGTGCAGCCAACCCGCGTTGCGCGCCACGGCCTGTACCTGACGCACAGTGGTATTCTGTCCATCAAGCAGAAACGCTTCGAGCGGGACTTTACTCCGCCAGATCCGCTCTGCAACTGCCGGGTCTGCCGTTCGTATTCCCGTGCCTACCTGCGCCATATTTTCCGTGAGCAGGAAATCCTTTCTTCCATGCTCGCGAGTTACCACAACTTGTATTTCCTGCACACGATGATGCTGGGAATCCGCAAGTCCATAGAAGAAGACCGCTTCCCGGCCTTCAGGGAAGAATTTTTGAAACAATTCCGCTCAAACGCTGTTTGAGTGTATGGGCTGTTACCGAAAAGGGGGATGTGATGAAGAAGATTTTGCTCACCTGCATGGCGTTGTTCTGCGCCGCTGCCTGCATAGATGCCCAGCAGGGGCTTTCTGCGGAGGATGATCCCGCCGTGCGCCAGTACCTTGCGGAGCAGGGCATGGACGAAGATGAAAACGGGCAGGAATCCGCGTATGTGAAGAAGGAAAAGATTGTACCGGCTGCAAAGCGCCCGCAGCCCCCGGCAGCGGATAAAGTGCAGGCTGTTACCGAGGCGAACCTTGAGCATGCATCCCAGAAGTACACCGATGAGTGCACCGACACCTTCCTCTATGGCATTGAGGATCAGATTTCAGAGATGCTCGATACCCTTACCAAAGAGGAAGACCCCCGCTTTATGGAAGAGGCATACGACCTGTTCCAGAAGACGAAGAGCCCGGTGGTGCGCCAGAAAATTCTTGCCTACTTTACTAAGCTCAAGGATCCCTGTCTGGAAGATTATGCCGTTACGGTCATCAACGATCCCTATGATGAAAAGCGCGATACTGTTTCCGCCTGCTTCTCCTATGTTGCCGCAGTGAAGACTGCCGACGCCATCCCCGGCGCTGTTGATTTGGTTGACAAGGATGACGAGCAGTACTTTGATGCCGCGCTGAACTGCCTGGGTGAAATCGGCACTGACGATGAGGCCGTTTTTCTGAGTGAATACATTGAGCGTGACGACTTGACAAAATCGCAGAAGCAGTCGCTGGTGCGCGTGCTGGGCAAGCTGAAAGCGGTTGCCACGTATGAAAAAGTTGCAGAGCTTGCAGAGGACGAGAATCAGGATTCCTTTGTGCGCATGTATGCTGCAGAGGCAATCGGTGCAATGAAGGTGCCGGAGGCAGAAGAAGTGCTGCTGGATCTTTTTGAAAGCCGCGATGCAAACCTCCGTGCCTCAGTGGTAAAGGGCATGAAGAATTTTGATGACCAGGCTGCCGTGCAGCTTCTTATCGAGGCACTCCGCGATTCACAGTACAAGGTGCGCCTGGAAGCGGTGACTGCGGTGGACGAACTGGACATCAAGGACGCCGTGCCGTATCTTGTGTACCGCTGCAAGGACAACGGTGAGCAGCAGCAGGTAAAGGACAAATGCTACGATGTGATTGCCAAGCTGAATACCGCCGAAGGCAACGAGTATCTTGTTGGTCTTATCACCGGGAAAAAGACCGGCGATACTACCAAGGGCAAGGTCGCTGCGTCGCTGCTCAAGTACAACTATGCCGGTTCGCAGGAAATTGTAGCACTTGCCGGTGAGACGCTCAAAAATGATATCCAGAAGAAGCTCCGCTACACGCTGGGTAAGGAATTTGCAAAGTATGGGCGCCCCGAATATGCCGGAGTCTGCGCAGAGTTCATTGCAAGCAAGGACGTCATGACGCAGGGCACCGGGCTTGATATCTATGCAAAGGGGCGCTATGCCGAGGTTACTGCCGCCGTGCAGGCGCTTGCAGATTCTGAGGCTGATGGAAAAAAGAAGAGCCGGAATGTAAATGTCCGCAAGGCAAAGCGCATTTTGGGCATAGACCCGGATGCGGCGGAGGATGCAGACAACTAAGCGGCGGCTTGTATTGCCTCATAAAATGAGCGCCTGCAGGCGCTCATTTTTTTACCCCCGTTCTGTGCCGCCTGTGTGCGCTGTCAGCTGTAGATCGAGCTGAGCAGGCGGTAGACGATATTTATTTTTTCCTTCTGAGCTTTGCTGAGCTCTAAATCCTTGGTGTCGTCAATCAGCTTTTCC
>CADCQA010000116.1 GCA_902803415.1 uncultured Spirochaetaceae bacterium
AGGGAATATGCGCCGCACTTCCTTCCACAATTTCTACGCGGGAAAAATGCACGGCTTCGCAGTTCTATTCGCCGTTTGTGCTGCAGCCGGTGGTGGACGGCGTATTGCTGGGCGCGGGAAGCACTATTACGGCGGCGGGCCTTGCCATGCAGTACCTTAATTTCCCCGCGCTGAATGACTGGGACGAATTTTCCCGCGCTTCACAGGACAGCCTTAATCCGCTCGACCGCTCATGGGTACGCCCCTACTCCAAGGGCATCGACCGTGCGGCAGACATCAGCTGCGCGGTAAACCTGGGCGTCATTCCGCTTGCGGTATTCGGCACGGAAGCCCTGCGGCAGAACCTGCCCGCAAAGGAACTGCTGACTATCGGCACCATGTACACGGAAAGCTTTTTGCTTTCCTACGGGATAAAGAACCTGCTGAAAATCGCCGTGCACCGCGCCCGGCCCTACACATACACGGACACGTATGACACGGACGGCATTTCCAACCACGACTTTGAATTCTCCTTTCCCAGCGGCCATGCTACCAGCGCATTCATGAGCGCAGGTTTTGTCAGCTACGTGTTCAGCCTGTACTACCCGGATTCGCGCTTTAAGCCGCTCGTTTACGTAGCATCGTATTCCTGCGCGTTTACCACGGCCATGCTCCGCGTGTCCAGCGGCAACCACTTCCTGACGGATGTTGCCGCCGGTGCACTGCTCGGTACCGCGGTGGGCATAGGCGTGCCGTTCCTGCACCACAAGCTTTCGGACATGCGCTTCGGGAAAAACGCAAGCGTGCAGGTGCTGCCGGACGGCATCTACGCAACAATGTATTTCTAGCGGAACCGCGCAGGCGGAGCTGCATGCCCCACGGAGGAAGTTTAATGGACAGCGTACACATCGAGCGGGCTGCAGCAGCCGATGCAAAGGAAATACTCGCCCTGATGAAAATAATCGGCGGAGAATCCGACAACCTGAGTTTTGACAGCAGCGGCCTTCCCGTCACCGAAGAAGAAGAGCAGGCATTCCTTGCCGGCATAGAACATTCCAGCCGGGAAGCATTTTTTGTTGCCAGAAAAAATGAAGAAATCGTCGGAACCGCACACTACACGGTTTTCCCCAAAGCGCGGATGAGCCACAGGGGTACCATAGGAATCTGCCTGCGTAAATCCGCCTGCGGGCAGGGCATCGGAACAATACTCATGCAAACCCTGCTGGATTTTGCAAAGCACACGGCGCATTCAGAAATAGTTTCGCTTGAAGTGCGGAGCGACAATGCCGGCGCAATCAGGCTGTACAAAAAATTCGGCTTTGAAAAAATCGGCTGCTTCAAGGGCTTCTTCAAAATAAACGGCAGCCTTATAAATTTTGACATCATGGAAAAATTCCTTTAAAATAGATAGAAAGAGGGTGGCGCATGGCTTCCAGCAAAGAATATCTGGATTTTGTCCTTGAACAGCTTTCGGGCCTGCAGGAAATAACGTTCCGCGCAATGATGGGCGAATACCTGCTCTATTACCGCGGAAAAATTTTCGGCGGCATCTATGACAACCGCTTCCTTGTTAAGCCGGTAAAATCCGCAAAGGCAAAAATGCCGGACGCCCCCATGGAACTTCCCTATGAGGGCGCAAAAGAAATGCTTCTGGTGGAAGACATTGAAAACAAAGCCTTCCTTACGGAATTGGTCTCTGCAATGTATGAAGAGCCTGGAGGTAAAAAATGCTGAAAACAAATTACACAAAAGTTTCCAAAGTGTATGACAAGAACAGCACCAGAAAAACGTTCGCCAAGGATGAAGACATCGGAACGCTCCTTGCAGAGAACGGGAAAATCACAGTTCTTGATCTGGGATGCGGAACCGGCAACTGGCTTGACTGCCAGCAGCAGTATTACGAAGACGACAGCATAACATGGATTGGGCTGGATGCCTCTGCCGCCATGCTCCAGAAAGCAAAAGAGAAGAACCTGCACACCGAGTTTCAGGTTAAAAAAGCAGAAGAGCTGGATTTCAAGGAATGCATCGGCCTGCTGGTCTGCAACTTTGCCTTCCATCATTTTGAGGACAAAAACCGGGCACTGGAACGCATTCATGCCGCTCTGTCTGCAAACGGCATGTTCAAATACAGAAACATCGAACCGGAGAGCATGAAAGACTGGTGGGTGTACCAGTTCTGCCCCGAGGCATATTACGAAGACATGCACCGCTTCTGGCCCAAGGATCTGCTTTCCTATGAATTGCAGAAACACGGCTTCTGCAGCGTAACAATCAAGCGCGAGTATTACGAAAGCAGCAAGCCGCTGGAAGCATTATACGAACTGTACAAACAGCGCGATATTTCCCAGCTGGCAATGATGGACGATGCCATCTACAGTAAAGGGATGGAACGCATGGAATCAGCGTTGCAGGCAGGAAAAACGGAATGCAGGGACTGTATCGCATTTCTGGATATAGCATGCAGGAAAGCCCGCCAGGCAACATAAAAAGTGCGGAAGCCGCGGCACACACCGGCGCTTATTTCTGAAACTGGCTGCTGTGGTTTTCCTTCAGGAAAGCGATGAGCGCAGGCAGATAGAGCCGGTCGTCGTGCCCGATGTGCGTCAGAATCCAGTCGCGCAAAAAATATGCAAACTTCAGCGCCTCTGGAACCGTAATCGAAGAAAAGCGCCCGTATGTTTCCCTGCATTTTTTTTCAAACGCATCGTGTGCAGCCTTGTGGTCCCAGAAACCGGCATACGAAGAAGCCTGCATCAGGCGCTCTTCTTCCTGAAAGTGCGTAACTGCGTAGTTCAGGCATTTTTCAAGCGTTTCCCTCACGGAATCCCTGCACATTTCCGCAGAGCCGTTCTTCAGGATGCTTTTGTAAAAGTCATTGCAGAGATTGACCAGCGATTCGTGCTGCGCATCAACAACCGGAATGCCGACTTTGTAGCGTTCGTTCCACTGTATGAATTCAGCCGGTTTTTCAAAACTTGTCTTTACAACCATAGCATTGCCCCGTCCGCTTATTCTGCCTGAGCGCCCGGAACTTCGCCGGACTCGTCAGCGCTGGACGGCGGAACAGAATCGACCAGCTCTGCCAGCGATGTATTGTCAAGATAATCGTTTATCACGTTTTTCAGCCCGGTCCACAGGGAAAGCGTTGAACATTCCCCTGCGCGGGGGCAGGAGTTTACCGGCTGGGCAAGACAGGCAACGGGGGCAAGGTCGCCCTCTGTAATGCGCAGGATTTCCCCCACGGTGTACTCGGAAGGCTTTTTTGCCAGCTTATACCCGCCCTGCGGCCCGCGCACGCTCTGCAGCAGCCCGAATTTGCTGAGAAGGGATGTTATCTGTTCCAGGTACTTTACACTGATTCCCTGCCGGCGGGACATGTCCTTCAATGCTGTATACCCGTTATTGCCATGCTGCGCCAGGTCAATCATAAAACGCAAGGCATACCGGCCGCGTGTCGATATCTTCATACTAAAATTTATTCCCTACTATTTTAATATAGTATAAATTCCCCTATTTGTCTACTGCGCATCCCTGCACGACAGCACAAAAAAAATTAATCATATATTCAGTGTTCTAACGTTTTGTTCTAATTTCTCCATTTTATTGACTTTCTTGTTTTTTCATCTTATTGTAGGATAATGCACATCAGCGGTACATCAAAATCCATAAAGACCAGTTTTTTGTTGATGATAGGCATCGGGATGCTGTGCATCTCGATTGTAATGACGGCAATCATCGGGCGTACGGTGTTCAGAATGAACTCGGAGCAGGCGGAAAGCCTTATCGTCGCCCTCACGGAGAAAAAGGCAAATGCCGTGGAAAAGGAGATGATGGAAAAAGTCAGCGCCGTTGAAGCCGTCAGCGGCATGCTCGGCGGTTCCTGGGCAATCCCCGACGAACTGCGCCGCACGGCATGCGAACAGGAAGTCCGCGCCATGGTAAAGGCAACATCGGTAAAGTCCGTGTGGGCAATCTGGCTCCCGGAGCGCTTTGACCACCGTGATGCATTCGACATGGATCCCGACACAAACCCCACCGGCCAGTTCCGCATTCATTACATCAACGACGTGGACGGCCGCATCAAAAACGACAGCACCACCGGCCTGCAGGACATCGACCTGGAGACCATGATGGACAGCAACGCCGCCATCACCGACCCCATTATGGTGACCATCGACGGCGAATCCGTACTTTCCGCACAGGCCTATGCACACATCACCAATTCGCTGGGGCAGAACATCGGCATTGCGGGCATGGCAATCGTGCTTTCCAACCTGACAGAAACGCTAGACGGCAGCTCCATTTTTGAAAGCACGCAGACCCAGTTCATCAGCTCTTCGGGCATGGTGATGGGCGCAACCGACGGCTCTGCGGTGGGCAAAAAAAGCCAGCTCTTTACGGACAGCGCCACCGCCGCATGGTTTACGGACGAATATGCAGACAAAACATCCGTTTCCTTCTTCTCCGGCTCCGGCAGCAGCAGGGAATTCACGGTTATCGCGCGCATCCATCCCGACCGCACCGGCTCAAGCTGGTACCTGGTTTCGCGCACGCACCAGTCGGCTATGCGCAAGGGTGCGGTTTCCGCACTCTGGACGGTTATATTTGCATTCCTGATACAGATTGTGCTGGTCGCAGTGCTCACCTACATGACGGTTTCCCGCCTGACCCGCCCGCTCATCGACAGCGAAACGGCGCTGCGGAACATCAGCGAAGGCAACGGCGACCTGACGGTCCGGCTGAACGTTACGGAAGACAATGAAATCGGCGCAATGTGCCACAGCTTCAACAGAACGATGGAAAAAATCGGTTCGTCCATCCGCAGCGCAAAGAACACAAGCGGCAAAATGGAAGCGCTTGGCGCGGAGCTGGACACTTCCATGAACGAGACCTCGCTTGCCGTCAAGGACATTACCGGCAGCATCACCGCGGTACAGCAGCAGATGCTCAACCATGCCGCCGGCGTTACGGAAGCAAAGGCCGTCGTTGACCAGATTGTACAGAACATCAAGACGCTCAGCGCAAACATTGACACGCAGGCACTGAGCGTATCCCAGTCATCTTCTTCAATAGAAGAAATGACAGCGAACATCAATTCCGTTACGCAGATTCTTAAGACGAACAAGATTTCCATGGAAGCGCTGGAAAAGGCCTCCGAAGACGGCATTGCCGTGGTCAACAAAACCGTGGGACTTTCCAAGGACATTCAGGACAAGTCAAAGAATCTTTCCGAGGCTTCCGCCGTCATCAAGAACATTGCAAGCCAGACGAACCTGCTCGCCATGAACGCCGCCATCGAAGCTGCCCACGCCGGTGACAGCGGCAGGGGCTTTAGTGTGGTTGCAGACGAAATCCGCAAGCTTGCCGAGGAATCTTCTTCCCAGGGTGCAAAGATGCAGCAGGCCCTTAAGGAAGTGTACAACGCAATCAACGAGGTTTCTGCTTCCAGCAAAACCGTGCAGGAACAGTTCAACCGGATTTTCTCGCTTACCAAGACGGTGGGCGAACAGGAACGGGTGATTGACGATGCCATGCAGCAGCAGAACGAAGGCGGCGCTCAGATTCTGGAAGCGATGAAGCGCATCAATTCCATCACGACGGACGTAAAGGACGGTTCCGAAGAAATGCTTGAAGGCAGCCAGCAGGTTTCAGACGAGATGGACAAGCTTGCCAGCATGGCAGAAACCGTAAGCTGCAGCATGAGCGAAATGGCCGACAAAGCGGGAACCATTTCTTCCGTCGCACAGAAGGCCCACACCAATGTGAACGCAAGCGTTGAGGCTATCAGCAGCCTGAAGAATGAAATGAACAAGTTCAAATGCTGACCGCACGCAGTTTTGCTAAGCGCAGCCAGTTTTGACAGAGGAGCTTGATTATATGAAAAGACTTGTTTTTCTTGCAGTCAGCATAGTGCTTGGTGCCGCTGCATTGCAGCCGGCAGTAAGCCAGAACATCATCGGGGACAGGAATTCCGTTCCTTCCGGGACTGTTACCGTCATAGATAATTTTGAGAAGGGAAACTACTGGATATGGGCCGCCTTTGACTGGGAACAGTACGGGCCGTCAAAGCTTTCCACTTCAGCGCGCGTGTCCAACCGCTGGGCATCAGAGGGGCACCAGTCCCTTGAGTGCAAGATGATAAAATCAACGCCGGATTCGGGAACAGACGGAATGTACTACATGGACCACCGCTGGGATTTTTCCGGGGCGCGCTACATAGTCCTTGACGTCCACAACCCTGAAAACAGCACCTTTACGCTGGGAATCGCCCTGCAGGTAACTGACAACTGGCGCTGGAAGGAACTGACAAACGTTTCGGTGCGGCCGGGTACGCACACCGTCGTCCTTGACCTGTCGGAATACGCGGAAGAGCTGTATCAGGTGATGCGCATAAACATCTGCTACCGGGAAGACGTGCCCATGAACGGCAGGTTTTACGTAGACAATCTTCGGATTATAAAATAGCCGCGGCACAGCAAAAGCCTCCGGGCTGAACACGGGCACAAAAAAAACGCACTTCAAGCGAAGTGCGTTTTTTTTATTGTTTCCGCGGCAATCAGCCCTTCATCTTTGTCACTTTCTCAAAGCGGGCAGCTGCTTTCTGCTCGGCTTCCTGATATGACTTGCTCAGCTTTTCCGTCACCGTGTTGATGTTGTTCACCATGTAAACCGGCTGCAGGGTTGCATCAAGGCAGTCTCTCCACAGAGAGCTTTCAGGATCCACGATATTGCGCTTAAGCGTTGCCATTGAAATCGGGATGTGGACGTACTTGTCGTGCACAAGACCGATGACCAGCTTTGTCTTGCCCGCCATCGCTGCATGAACAGCGTTGTTGCCAAGGCGTTCGCAGTAGATGGAATCGTTTGCCGTAGTAACGGCAGCGCGCACTTCGTAGCTGGGGTCAATGTATTTAAGGTTGATGTGGATTTTCTTTGCGGCAAAGTACTCGGTGATTTTGTC
>CADCQA010000117.1 GCA_902803415.1 uncultured Spirochaetaceae bacterium
GCGGATCTTCTCGCGCAGCAGGGCAAGCAGCGACTCACGGCAGGCAGACGATACCCCGTTACAGGCAGTCCACAGTTCCCGGACATACTGGCAGTCAAGCCGGTAGTCATTCTGCTGCTGGTCGGAAATCTGCGGCACCGCATTGTACCAGGAAAGCGAACCGTTTTCCGTCATCGCAGCGATGTCCGGCCATTTTTTGTAAGCAATAAGATTGTAAGGTGAAATATCAGCGACGGGGGGCAGTTCCTTTTCTCCGAAGCAGAGTGATGCCCCTATTTCCTTAATATTGTCGTAATCAAAAGAATGAAGCAGGGCGATGAGCACCGGAGCCGGGTTATCGTAATTAGCAATCAGGCTCTTGTAGTCACCAAGGAACGCTGTCTGCGCCTGAGTTTCAAGCGCCTTTGCCAGCAGCGTCTCAGGGACAACGGGGACATCCTCGGTGAAAAGCAGCGACCACAGTTCCTGCAGGGAACGGGCGGAAAACAATTGGGCTGCCCGCTTTCCCACAAAGGACTTTGCCAGCATGCCGCCGGCCTTTGCATACACGAACGCGTCCGCTGCAGACTTATCCATTGCCACCGGCTCACCTCACGCGTACAGAAGCTTGTCAAGCAGGGCGTTGAAGGCCTCCGGGTCTTTCCTGCTGGACTCAAGGGAGCGGGCATAGTCTTCAAACGACTGCTTATGGGAAGAAGCGATGCGCTCCCGCTCAGAAGTCTCTTCCGCCTCTATACCGGCGGCAAGGGTGGCATAGCGGGCCTTGAACTGAGATTCTGCCTGCGCACGGGCTTCCGCAACCTTGGCATCAGCCTCTTTCTGTGCAGCAAGAATCATCTGTGCGGCTTCGCGCTCAACCTCAAGGAGATGCGCAATCACATCTGCATCGTCAGCCATCTTTCATCCTCCTATCTTACCCGGCCTCTGACAAGGAGACCCGGCAGCCCGCGTTCAGTTCAAAGCAGAACCCTCACATTCACAGAGCAGGGCGTATACATCCACCGCCGACTTTTTTTGCAGCAAATCTTCTATAAAATGGGGCTGCTGCAGGACGGAAGCAAGGCTTTTCAGCACCTTCAGGTGCTGCGCGTTGTCCCCCGCATTGCCCACCAGCATAAAGACATAGTGAACGGGGGCACCGTCAAGCGACGCATAGTCAATGCCGGCGCGGCTGATGCCGATTGCCCCCACAACCCCCTGCGCAGTGTCGATGCAGCAATGGGGTACCGCCACGGAATGCATGATTCCCGTGGACATCTTTGATTCCCGTTCACGGAGCGCATGCAGCGCCTCGCTACGGTCAATATCCGGCTGCACTGCGACAACAGCCTCAAGCATTTCTTCAAAGAGCTCGTCTTTTTCAGTGCTCTGAAGATCCAAGATGATGCTTTTGGGTGAAAAAACCTGTTGAAGAACCACTGCCGGACCTCCATTCCCGCATTGCAGCACATTAGACCTTTTCGGAAACTACGTTTCCGCTCAGGTCGGCGAGTTTAAAATCGCTCAACTAGCGCGATTTTAAACATCGCAGTCTAGAGTAACCTGTTCTGAAACTGAAATTTCCGAACAGGTTTATTCCATTCTGCCCGCAAACCGGGACAGAATCAGACTCCTCCGGGAGCCTGTAACGCTGGCACTGAGCGCGTCCGGAAGCCCGGACACGCCCAGTCAAGCCCTCTTAGTCATCAAGCCATGAACCGGCTGCAGACTGTGAAGTTCCGGTTGCAGAACCGTTTACCTCAGCAGCGGCCTTGTTCAGGTCAGAACTCCGGGTGCTGCCCTTGTTCAGGAGGGCGATGCCGAATGCAGACAGGAAGAACATGACAGTAAGCACTGCTGTCGTCTTTGTGACCACTGAAGCGGAATGTGCGCCGAATGCAGCAGTCTGACCGCCGAACACGCCGCCCATACCGTTGCTGTCTTCATGCTGGATAAGCACCAGCAGCACCAGCAGCACGCAGATGATTACAAAAGCAACAAGCAATATTGTCCTAACAATACCCATTTTTTACTCCAGGCAAAAATTTTGTTTCTATTTTACCGCAACATGGCGCTTTAGTCAATTGAAAGAAAATTTTATGTACCCGCCGCAAAAAACTGCGCCCGGCAAGAAAGAGTTCCATAGACTTTAAAAACCCGCTCGTATATACTGTGCACATGAAATTTCCGGCCAGTACAAAAACATGCACACACCACTCCCCTGCTGCGCGGCCTGCGTTCACGGCAAGGCTCGCTGCCCTGCTGCTCCTGCTCTGCACGGTTCTGCAGGCAGGCACGGCTCAGACTGCCCTGGAACGGCTCAGGGACGCTTCTCCGGAACGGCGGGAGCTTTCCAACGGCATACCGATCCTTTTCCTCCGCACGCCCGGCACGGAAACTGCCGCCGTCCGGATTGCCATTGCAGGGGGTGAACAGGCAAGCCCGCAGGACGAACGCTACCTGCAGACGCTCATGCTGCACACCTTTGCAGGCTGTATCCGGGAAGAACTGGCAGACATCCCTTCGGCGGAAGTTTCCGTCAGCACAGAGGAAGCAGCATCATTCATCATGCTTTCCAGCAGCAGGGACGACTTTCCGGCGGTCATGCAGGCCGCCTTTCATGCAATAATCTTTGGGGAAGTAACGCCCATTGCCGAAGACGGCATTGCAGCCGAACAGCAGCGCCAGTGGCGGCTGAATTCCGGCGACACCGTCCTGCAGCTTAAGGGAAAGGCATTTGCCGCGCTCTACCAGGGCACGGCATACGCTCCCCTGTACGACACAGCGCTGCCCATCCTGCAGGAAACTGACTTCAAGTCAATCTCCCGCACCTACACGGCGCTGCTGAACGCGGCACTGTACACCATCACCGTGGCAGGCGACATAAAGCCCGAATACGTGCTTTCGTCAGCAGAAAGCACCTTTGGACTGCTGAAAAACCAGACGGCACGGACGGCAATCACCATTCCCGACCCGGCGCCCGCAGAAACAGGCGACGCGCTTTCGGTGCAGCTGCACCACATCTTCACCGCGGACAAGGACGCGGATTCGGCGCCGCCCGGCTACGTGCCGGTGCTTGTTCCCACGGAAGTCTTCTATGACCCGGCGCAGTTCTACTTTGCAGCCCCGGCGGGGATGCAGGAGCAGGCCCTGTTCAACGCGCTGCTGATCGAACTTGCCGCCCGCATGCAGAAAATCCTCGGCGGAAACTGCATCTGTACGGCTGTACCTGCCACCGCCACCGTAAAGCTGGGCATCCTGCAGGCGGAACTGCTGACAAGCAGGAAAGCGTTCACCGAAGCCTACAAGACGGCCAGCGCACAGCTCAAAAAAGAGCTTTCTGCCAAAAAAACGGGCACGGCGGCGATGGAACGGATGCAGGCACAGTGGGCACAGGCTCTCTGCGGAAGCGCAGAGGGAGGCATTGCGCTCAACACCATCGCGGCGGACATCATGCAGCAGGGCGAAGCATACGGCCCCGGGCAAAGCCTGCGGGATGCCGCGGACGCACTGGAACGCACCGAACGCAAGCAGTTCCAGGCAGCACAGAAGGACTACTTCCCCGCAAGCCCGCTGCTGCAGGTATTTTCCGCCGACACCAGGCAGTAGGGCGGCATCCAGGGAAACCCTAGCCCGGCGAGGCGGCTACCGGGTACAGGAGGAAAGCCCCTGCTCCGTCAGCAGGAACTGCACGGGCACATCATGGGCTTCCGCCGGGACGGAAGGCAGCAGCTGGCAGGAAAAACACATACCCACAAGCTGCACGGAAAAGCCGCAGGACGACGCTTCCGCACAAAGCTCAGCCAAAAAGCTGTCGTAATACCCCTTCCCGTGCCCCAGCCGCAGCCCGGCGGCACTAAAGGCAACGCCCGGCACCAGCACGCAGACGGATTTTCCGGCAAAGGATGCAGCAGAAAACGGCGGGCACTGCGCCGCATCCGGTTCCAGCAGCCCCCATGCACCGCGCACAAACTGGCGTTCCCATCGCTCCCCGGAAGCAGCGGCATCCACGCACAGAAAGCGGAGCCGGTTCGTGTGCGGTATACAGAGCGGCACGGCAAGCGATTTTCCGGCAGCAGCGGCGGCATGCATGATTTCCTCCGGGCTGATTTCCTGCTCCGCTGCCATGTAGCACAAAATGGCATCGGACTGCGCAAAGAGCGGCGACTGCACAAAGCTGCGGCAGGCGGCAGACGAGGCGGCACGGCGCTCCTCCCCGGACAGCTGCAAAAGCATTCCCGCCATACGCCGGCGGAGCGTTTTTTTATCCTCGGTCATACCCAGACTGTAGCACCGAAGGCGCGGCAGGGCAAGCGGGCGGCATGAATTTTCGCTCATTTTCACATGAAGAACTTGTAAATTCCTGTAATAAAGCGTATGATAGAAAGGTAAAGGGGAGACAGGTTCCAGAATCTCCCGAAAAAGCACTTCCGGAGTATTTCAGGGGTTGTGATGGCAGTATACAAACCAAAGATTCTCATCATCTACGACGCAAGCGCTCCTAACGATTTTTCCACCGCCGAGTACGAAAGCCGCTATACGGTGCTTGAAGCGAAGGGCTTTGAGGAAGCCAGGGCACTGAACGAACTGTACGGTAAAGAGATAGCGGCCATCATCATAAACGACAACACGTCAAACTTCGACATTTTTGCCCTGCTCTTTGAGTTCAGGAAGGCAGACATGTTCCGGCGCATACCGATCATCCTGCTGACGCAGAACATGAACAGCGAATTCCTGAGCCGCGCACTGGATTTCGATATCTTTGACATTTTCTTTAAGCCGACCGACATGATGCTCGCCCGGCGCAAGCTTGCAAAAATCATAGAACTGTTCAGCAACCGCAACGAGCTTGAAAAATTCTTTAACCAGCAGATGCTGACCATCAGCATGCAGGGCACCCAGATTGAAGAGAACCAGTGGCGCATCATCGAAACGCTCGGCCAGGCGCTGGAAAGCCGCGATGTTGAGTCCGGAAACCACTGCGACCGCATGAAGCTGGTAACGGAAACCTTCCTCAAGTACATTTCGGTGACGTACCCCCGCTACATGCTGAACGACGTAAAAATCCGCGAGATTGCAAAGGTAACGCCGCTGCACGATATCGGCAAGATTGCCATCCCGGACCGGATCCTGCTCAAGCCGGAAAGCGCCGGCCGCCTTACCGCCGAGGAATTCGAGATCATGAAGACGCACACCGTTGCAGGGTGCAAGATTATCGATTCCATCCCCAATTTCAAGAACACGGAGCTGTACCGCTTCAGCTACAATATCTGCCGCCACCACCACGAGCGCTGGGACGGAAAGGGCTACCCCGACCACCTGAAAGGCATGGAAATTCCTATCGAAGCGCAGGTTGTCGCCCTTGCGGACGTATTCGACGCCCTGATCAGCAAGCGCGTCTACAAGCCGGCCTTTACCATCGAGCGCGTCAAGGAGATGATAACCGGCGGGGAATGCGGTACCTTCAACCCGGACCTGCTGCAGTGCTTCAACCACTGCGTTGACGACATCTACGAACGCGTGTACGCACACAATTTCGAGGAGTAACTTCTTCCATGAAAAATGCGTTTTCCTCCGTCCGGACGGACGAGCATAACCCCATCTGGCAGCAGAGCATCCAGCGGGAGAACTCGCTGTACGCGCGCGGCAACGACATACGCTCTGAATTCGAGCGGGACTACACGCGGCTGCTCCACAGTCTTGCCTACCGCAGGCTCAAGCACAAGACGCAGGTTTTCTTTGCGCCGCACAACGACCACATCTGCACCCGCATGGAGCACGTAAACCACGTTGCGTCCGTCAGCACCACCATCGCCAAATACCTGGGGCTGAACGTAGAGCTGACGCAGGCAATCGCCATCGGGCATGACATCGGGCACGCACCCTTCGGGCATGCCGGCGAGGAAATCCTGAATTCGCTGATGCAGCAGAAGGAGGGCCGGAATGCCCCCAAGAAATTCTGGCACGAGCGGAACAGCCTTTTCTTTGCAGACTTCATAGAGACCCTGCCCGATCCCGACGGCACGGAAAAATGCCTTAACCTGACCTATGCGGTGCGCGACGGGCTTATCTGCCACTGCGGCGAAATCGACCAGCAGGGACTTACCCCGCGCACGCAGGCGATGAATTTGTACGACATAAAGCGCCCCGGCACAACAAACCCGTTCACCTGGGAAGGCTGCGTCGTCAAAGTAAGCGACAAAATCGCCTTCCTTGGCCGCGACATAGAAGATGCACGCACCTACCATATACTGGACATGGCAAGCTACCGCCAGCTGCGGGAAATCGTAGAGGGAACGCTCGGTTTTACGCCGGGGCACGGCCACAGCACCGCAAACGGCGTGCACCGTTCCGGGCGGGCGGTAAATACCACGGTGCTCATCAATGACATGATTGTAGACTTGTGCACGCAGAGCCTGCCGGAAAAGGGACTGTGCTTCAGCGAGGCATACTTTAACTTCATCACGGAACTGAAGAAATTCAGCTTTGCAAACATCTACAACAACTGGCGGCTCGTTGAATTCCAGAACTACGCACGGGAAGTGCTCGGCTGCATCTACCGCACGCTTATGCAGGCGCAGGTCTACGTGCAGAAGGGACGCATGGACCAGTTCCTCCGCTATGCACCCGGCCTGGCACGGACATTCATCGACTGGCTCATCAAGTACACGAACTACCGCCCCCACGACGATCCGAACCGCAAGCAGGTGCTCCGCTACGAAACAAAAGAAGTGTTCGACATCAGCAGCACAGAAAGCTACGAAAAGTGTGTCATCGAGTACATTTCCGGCATGACCGACCAATATGCCATCAGCGCATTCGAGGAAATCATATCATTTTAACTCCCCTGCCCCGTTAAGCGGGGTATAAAAATGCGCTCCCAGCGCAAAATTGCCCGCCACCGCGGTTGCACCAAGTTGCAAATGCGGCGCCGTGTAATTTTGCGCTTCCGCGCATTTTTATACCCCTCGTGCCGCAAAAGACCGGTCTTTCCCTGTTACAAAAAAACGGGAGCGGTACAGGAAACATCTGCCTCCTGAACCGCCCCCATACATTCAGCGTATTGAAACGCGAAACACGCTTATTTATTCAGCAGAGCTGCAAGACCTGCCGCGTTGAAGCCCAGGTGATCGGCAACCTTCTGTGCCGGGCCGGATTCACCAAAGCGGTCGATGGAGAAGATATCCTGCTTCTTTGCATAGCCTTCCCATCCCATGCGGACGCCGGCCTCTGCAACGACGACACGCTTTGCGCCGCCAAGGATCTGCCTCTGGAAAGCTTCGTCCTGCTGCTCAAAGAGCGTGCGGTCAAACACGGAAACAACACGGACTTTCTTGCCGGAAACAAGCTTTGCTGCCTCAAGCGCCATGTTCACCTCGGAACCGGTAGCAAGCACTGTGATGTCAGGCGTATCTGCGCCCTTCTGCACCACATAAGCCCCCTTGCGTGCAGTCTGCTTCCAGTCTGCATCTTCCTTTGCATACACGGCAAGGCCCTGGCGGCTGAATGCCATACACACCGGATGGTCGGTGCTTTCAAGCGCCAGTTCCCATGCCAGCTGAGACTCTTCGGCATCGCCCGGGCGCAGCACCTGCACGTTCGGAATGCAGCGCAGAGCTGCAAGGGTTTCGATCGGCTGATGGGTCGGGCCGTCCTCGCCAACGTAGATTGAATCATGCGTAAAGATATACAGGTTCGGAATCTTGCTCAGTGCAGCCACGCGGAGAGAACCGCGCAGGTAATCAGAGAATACCAGGAAGGTGGCGCCGAATGCGCGCAGGCCGCCGTGCAGGTTGATGCCGCTCATCACCTGGCTCATGGCAAATTCGCGGATACCGTACTCGATGGTGCGGCCCTTGCGGTTTCCGGCATTATAGGTACCGTCGTCATGAGCAAGCTTTGTCTTGTTCGGACCCTGCAGGTCTGCAGAACCGCCGACCAGCCATTCATAGCGGTCTGCCATGCAATTCAGGCTCTTGCCGCTTGCATCGCGGGTTGCCAGCTTGTCGCCCACCTTGTATGCCGGAGCGGGAGCTTCCGCCGTCTGCTGGTGGCTCCAGTATGCATCCCACTTCTTGCGGAGGTCGGGATTCTCCTTTGACCACTCGTCAAAGGTCTTCTGCCAGTCAGCCTCGGCCTTGGCAAATTCCTTGCGGCGCTCCTCAAAGTATGCGTATGCTTCCGGCACCACATAGAACTGCTTGTCAACGGGAAGCCCAAGCTTCTCCTTTGCCTGCTTGCAGCCTTCTTCGCCAAGCGGTGCACCGTGCACGTCCGCAGTACCTTCCTTGGGAGCACCCTTGCCGATAACGGACTTCAGGATGATAAGGGACGGCTTGTTCTTCTCGTTCTTTGCCATCTCGACGAGTGAAACAATCTCGCCGGGGTTATACATAGAGCCGCGGAGCACCTGCCAGCCGTAGGATTCATAGCGCTTCTGAATGTCATCGGTAAAGGTGATGTCCGTGCTGCCATCGATGGAAATCTTGTTCTCATCGTAGAAAACAATCAGTTTTCCCAGATGCAGGTTGCCGGCCAGTGAAGAAGCCTCGGAAGAAACACCTTCCTCAAGGCAGCCTTCGCCCACGAGCGAATACGTATAGTGGTCAACAATCGTGTGTTTGGGAGTATTGAAGCGGGCAGCAAGCATGGATTCTGCCACCGCCATACCGACGGAAACGGCAATACCCTGTCCCAGCGGGCCGGAGGTACTTTCCACGCCGTCAGTGATGCCGACTTCCGGGTGACCGGGGCAGTTTGAACCCACCTGGCGGAAAGTCTTTATGTCATCAAGGGAAACCTTGTAACCGGCAAGGTGCAGGATGGAATACAGGAGCATTGAACCATGCCCCGCGGAAAGCACGAAGCGGTCACGGTCAACCCATGCTGAATCGGCGGGGTTATGCTTCATGATTTCGCCATACAGCACAGCGGCGGCCTCAGCGGCGCCCAGCGGAAGCCCCGGATGTCCGGAGTTCGCCTTCTGGATGGCATCCATGGAAAGGCTTCTGATCGAAAGTGCGACAGCCTCGATTCCTTTTGTATTCATACGAAACGCTCCTTATGTTGTGCACCGCACGGGGAAAACAGCGGAGCCGCTTCCTGCGGCAGTTCCGCCCCATGACCGGGCACCGTATTAGACCAGTTCGGAAACTACATTTCCGCCCAGGTTCGCTTTATTTCTATTCTACGCCGAACCCTGCACTATTGCAAGGGGGAGAAAGTATTTCAACTGCAGCACAAAAAACTAAACTTTTTCGGGGTTATTCAGAGGCTGCAGTTGCAGATTGCATCGCAGAGCTGCCACTCGTTGGGGACAGACTTCAGCACCGTCTTGAATTTATCATGCTGGATAAGCGCAGCCAGGCTGGAAAGCGTCTCAAAATGGAACGAAGTCTTTGCCGTCAGGAGCAGGAAAAGCGTAGTGACCGGCCTGCCGTCAGGGGCAGACATGACAAGCGGCTCTTTCAGGAAGAAGACGCCCACGCGCTGGTCTTCATCCAGCGTGATGAGGGAGCGGCGCGGGTGCGGAATGGCAATGCTGTTGCCAACGGCGGTGCTCAGTATCTTTTCCCGCTCCAGCAGCTCTGCCTGCACAACTTCCGGCGAAAGATAGTCAGGAAGGTGCATTTTCCTCAGCGCCGCCAGATAGACATCGGCAACGGTAGTTCCTTCAATTTCCGCAAATACGCCGCCGCGGGAAATAAGACCGCACAAGACCTGCTTTGAAAGCATAAAAACCTCCTGAAAACCTAGACGTGGCTTACACGCCCGTTAGTTCTGGGACTCCCTCTCCCGGCAGAACGCCTCACAGCGCCTCAATCCTGCTTCATGACCTTGAAGGAACTGCGGTGCTGCTCATCAAGGGCGGCATTCAGCACCCCCTCGATATCCTCGAAATTCCACCTCATGCCCTCCAGCGAAAGCATAAGGGAAGCAAAATCTTCTTCTATATACTCATCACGCGCAACGGACTGCAGAATCCGCAGCAGGTGGCTGTACAGCTGCGACAGGATGACCAGCTCCTGCTGGGGCAGATCCTTTACGGGCCCCAGACAGCAGTCTATGCGGTACATGAGCGCATTCACCTTTGTCATCAGGGCAACAGCCTCTTCGCGCACCCTGCCCGTCGCCTGGTCGGAAAACCAGTTGTATGACTTCTGCAGTATAGCATCCCGCTGGCTCATGTTCAACATGACATAGGCCCGCTCGCCCCGGTGGAAGGTGTAATCCGAAGGATAAATCCGGTCTATCAGCGCCTGCAAATCGGCTCCGTGGTGATAATACATGTCAAGTATGTACTGGTCCAGCACTTCCGGCTGCACCACAAAATACGTCATGCCCCGTTCCAGACGCTGCAAGGCCTGGGCACGCTGCTCCACGGCATCGAGCGAGGCGCTGTTCCACGGTCCCACGGCAGGCACATCCTCGCCTTTCCGCCACAGCCGGGTTTCTACGCCGAACTGCCCGATTCCGACCTTCTTGGCATAGCGGTTCAGGAATTCTTCCACAGAACCGCTGTCGGGCACGCACAGCTGCTCGCGGTATTCAAAGAACACAAAGGACAGCTGCTCCTCGATGGTCGTGCAGGGGCCGTCCTGCTGGAAACTTTCAAGCAGGGCATTTTCCAGCATCGTGTACCATTCAAGGCGTCGTTCCCCGCGCTCGCCGCAGTCAAAGGTGTTGTTGCCGTCATGCATGACCATCACGTTCACCACTCCGGCATTCCAGTCCTCCACGTAGCAGAGCAGGCGGTCGCCCCGCTGCATGCCCTGCTTTTCGATGAGCGGCGTCAGGTCAACGCCCGTCAGCTTTACGCGGTTGGGCATATCAAAGTCTGTACGAAGGAAATCTTCACGGGAATTCGCAGGGTCGGCGGCAATGTACTGGGGAGCATACTCTTCGCCAAAGAGCATGAACATGTCGATGGCGCTGTCAGCGTCAAATTCGCCGGTTTTTATGGGAAGCCTGCGCTCGTTGGTACAGAAAGACAGCGCCGAGGACGCCATTTCGCTGTCTACAAAGGGCAGGCAGCGGTCGCCCGGAATCAGGATGCGCTGGTCAAACTCCTGCACCGTAGGCTTTATACTGAACAGTTCGCCGGTAAAAGCCCCCGCCTTCGTCAGGTAGCGCCCGCGCTCCAGCCGGAACACCAGCGGAGACGTCTCCAGGTACTCGGTTACTTCCTGCGAGGATACGCGGATGCCCGCATGGGCACAATATTTTTCCAGTTCCCTAGCGGTAAACACATTGCAATACGTGCGGAGGAACTGGTCGGCGAAATTTTCAGCTTGGACACCCATACTATATAAGATAACGCATTTTCAGAAAATCTCCAAGAGAGGCAGCAGAATTTTCCGCGGATACGAAGCATCTTTTTATAATTTCAGTCAAGATAAAGACTTTATTCAATCTGAAGAAAATATTTTAAAAAACCAGTCATATTCATTTGACATAAATCACGTAATACTTTAGTATTAAAAAGAATAATTCTAAAACAATCAGGAGAAAAAACGTATGATACAGACAGTATTGTACATCGTTCTCCCCGTTGCAGGAATTGTTCTTGGATGGACTATTCGCTGGATTTATGCCAGATTTCAACTTTCCGCGTCGGAACAAAGAGCCGAACGTGTTAGACAAGATGCAATAAAAGAGGCGGAAGCTCAGAAAAAAGAGATTCTGCTTCAGGCAAAAGAACAACTCATTCAGGACCGAAACCAGCAGGAACGGGAGAACCGTGAACGCCGAACGGAATTACAGCGTTACGAGAACCGCATTGCAAAGAAGGAAGAACTCCTTGACCAGAGAAGTCAGGAGTACGACAAGAAGGAAAAGGAGTTTGCATTCCGCGTCACCGAGATGAACAAGCGCGAGGATGCAATGTCCGTGAAGGAAGAAAGCCTCCGCAAGGAACTGGAGCATATCTCCGGACTCACTGCAGAAGAGGCAAAAACCCTCATCATCCAGAGCCTTGAAAACGATGCCCGCCATGACGCACAGGCGCTGCTGAACAAAATTGATCAGGAAGCACAGCTGACCGCCGAGAAAAAGGCGCAGGAAATCCTGATTGCAACGATTCAGCGCCTTGCTACGGAAACCACGAGCGACATCACCGTTGCAACGGTTTCGCTGCCGAGCGACGAAATGAAGGGCCGTATCATCGGACGCGAGGGCCGCAACATCCGCGCGCTCGAAACGCTTACCGGCGTTGACATTATCATCGATGATACTCCGGAAGCGGTGGTTATCAGCTGCTTTGACCCCGTGCGCAAGGAAATTGCACGCGAGGCACTCGGCAGGCTCATCACCGACGGCCGCATTCATCCGGCCCGCATCGAGGAAATTGTCCAGAAAGTCACCCGCGAGGTGCAGCAGAAGATTTACGAAGAGGGCGAAAAAGTCCTCTTCGACCTTGGCATCCATAACATGAGCCAGGAAGGCGTGCGTGCCATCGGACGCCTGTACTTCCGCACCAGCTACGGTCAGAGCGTGCTTGTGCATTCCCGCGAAGTTGCGGAAATCGCCAGCATGATTGCTGCCGAAATCGGAGCGAACCGGGAACTTGCAAAGCGTGCGGCACTGCTGCATGACATCGGTAAGGGTGCAGAGGCAGACACTGACCAGAACCACGCAGAGGTCGGTGCGGAAATGGCACGCAAGATGGGCGAAGACCCGCGCATCGTAAATGCTATTGCTGCCCACCACAACGACTGCGAGCCGCAGACGCTGGAAGCGGTTATCGTGCAGGTTGCCGATGCAATCAGCGCGGCACGTCCCGGTGCCCGCCGCGAAACGGTGGACAACTACATCAAGCGCCTTGAAAACCTTGAGGAAACGGCAAAGAAGTTCATCGGTGTGGAGCAGGCCTATGCCATCCAGGCTGGCCGCGAACTGCGCATCCTTGTGAACAACGAAAAAATCCCCGACGAGCAGGTAAAAGACCTTGCCAAGCGGATAGCCAAGCAGATCGAAACTGATTTGCAGTATCCGGGAAGGATAAAGATAACAATGATCCGCGAAACACGTATCATTGAATATGCCCGCTAGTAGCAAAAGGCATAAAAAAATGCACCCGAACAGGGTGCATTTTTTTTGTCCGCGCATGAAGGATGAAGGCGGAAAAGCACCCCCGCATGCAAAAAAAACACGGAAGCGGGCAGCCAGAACTGCACGTTTCCGTGTCACAAGCACCACTTAATTGGTTGTGCCCTGTTACAGATTATCGAAGAAGCCCTTTGCCTTGAGCAGCTCCGCATTCAGTATGCCGCCAAGCGCCGCGCCGCGCTTGGTGTTGTGACTCAGCGCCACGAACTTCACATCAAAGACATTGCACGGGCGGAGGCGGCCGATAACACAGGCCATGCCCTTCTCCGTCTCGCGGTCGCGGCGCGGCTGGGGACGGTTTTCCTCATGACGCACCACAATCGGATGCTCAGGGGCAGACGGCAGCTGCAGTTCCTGCGGCACAGAGCGGAAGGAAGTCCACACACGCTCAATCTCCTCCAGGGACGGCTTCTTGTCATCAGGAAGATCGAACTCCAGGCTGACCGATGCCGTATGTCCGTCTATCACCGGCACACGAGTACAGGTAGAACTGACAACCGGCAGCGCTGCATTTTCAATCTTGTCTCCCTTGACGGAACCCAGGATTTTCAGGCATTCGCGTTCAGTCTTTTCTTCCTCGCCGCCGATGTACGGCACGATGTTGTCTATCATGTCAAAGCTGGGAAC
>CADCQA010000118.1 GCA_902803415.1 uncultured Spirochaetaceae bacterium
AGCTGTAGCGGTGGTAGTTATCAACGCAAAGGCGGAACACCAGGCAGACGCCGCCGTCAAAGGACGCAGCAAGCTCTTCGTCCTGCAATGGTTTTCCCGGCAGATTGAACGTCACTTTCTTTGCATCCATTTCAAGTTCCGGCAGGGACTTGAGCCAGTCGCGGTTTTGATTGCTGTAATTGCTGGTACACTTGCCGTATTCAAGCCAGATGCCCGCCGGCACAATGCGCGCTTTGCCCGCGTCTATAATTTTCATCGTTGCCTGCGGCACGCCCTTAAACTCGTACGCACCTTCGCTGCCCATGCGCTTGCGCGCACTGGTAAGCAGCACCGTGCCGTTTTCGTCCGTAATGTTAAATTTGACGTCGTAGAGTGAATCTTTTTTGTTATACCTATCGTTTTTGCCCCGAAGCGACCAGAGGGCCGCAGGCATTGCAGGCTGCGAAATCGGCTTGAACAGCGCGATGCCGTCTTTTTTCATGCTGGTGGATTCGTCTTTGTATACGGAGTACAACGGCCAATTCTGCGGAATATCCACCCAGTCAGTATTCCAGTGCTTTTTCAGTCCCATGAGTATAAAATATGAGATGTTCGTGTATCTGTAGTTTTCATCAACACTAATATTCACATAGTAGGTTGCGGTGCGGGTTTTCATGTCCAATTCGCCCTTGCGTATGCTGAATGTAAAGATATTCGGGCAGGTTTCTGTCCAGTACTGCTCAAAATCCTTGCAGAGTGCAACCCAGCCGTCGTACATATCAAATTCGTCGTACTCAATATCTTTGCCCGGCTTGCCGCCCTGTATGATGCCAGCAAGTTTTGTGTATGCATTAAATGCATCCATCGCCTTTTCTGGCGCAGCATCCATTGCATCCTAATAGGTGCCGAGTGCGTGCACGTACTTTTCTGCTTTTTCGTACGCCTGTGCCTTGGCAAACAACGCCTCGTAGTCTGCGTTGTCGGCAAAAAGCGCCGCCGCTGCAGTCAGCGCAAGTACCGCCGCCGCAAGAATCCGTTTCAAGATATATTTCATAAAAACTCCTTTGGATGCACATTGTTTATAAAGCTCTTAATTGCGCCCACAGCATGCTGCGTACCGGCAGGATGCCTTACGACAAAGCAATCAGGCCTGTTCGAAAACAAAACTTTTCAAATACCGCAATTATACCACAGAAAAAACTTGCTGGGTAAGTGAATGCACTGAATTTTAGTGCGTTTTTTCACAAAAATGCATTTTTTTGCGTTTTCTGCTATTTTTTTGGCATGAAAGCCACCAACACTGCATGTTTATACGTTCCAAAAGGCGTAGACTTTTGAAACTGGATCGATTTATAATGGATGTGTCCGGAAACAGTGCTTTCTGGGCAGGTCGAGTTATTCCGGGTGGAAAGACTTTGCGCAGCAGCGGAGGCGGAACAAGCACACATGAACCTGAAAACGAAAACAAACTAGGCGAAACGCCGCATGTCACTCTCCAGAACGGACTGCAAACGCTTCCGTACGGCGGCGGCACTCCTCTTTTTTCTGTTTGTCCCCGCGCTTCTTTTTGCACTCGACTATACGGAACATCCGCTGGACTATTATAAAGAAAACCACTCTGCAGACTACGATTTTGCACTTGCAACATCACGTAAAATCTACGGTGAACTGAAAAATCAAAACTATGAATACGCACTGGAAGCCGCTGCCATCGTATTTCCCGAAATCGTCCGCTATTCGTCGTTCCAAGACGAAATAGAATCTCTGTTCAATGAGCTGCTGACCGTCTGTTCCGAAGAAAGCAACGGTTTTTCCATCGGCCCGATGCAGATGAAACCGCTTTTTGCCTGTGAAGTAGAGCGCCTTGTATCGGCCACCCCAAAGCTGCGGCGCACATACTCCGTCATCGATTTTGGCGGCGACAGCTCAACAGTGGACGCCCGGCGCGAACGGATTCTGCGGCTCAGGCAGCTTTCATACCAGATTGAATACCTAAAAGCCTTTGTGGCATACGAAACAGAAGCGCTCGGCCTGCAAAATGCAAGCAGAAACGACAAAATCAAATACCTTTCCGCCGCATACAACATGGGCATTCACACGGAACGTTCCGTACTTGAAGCGGCCTTTAACCAGGCAATGTTCCCGTCCGGCAAACGGCGGCTCTACTTTAACTATCAGAAAATCTGCATAGATGCCGCAGAAAAAATCAGTGCATCCGCCCCCAACTGAACAAGCGAGGCCAGCTCTTAAGACCGGGGGCTTTTTCTCCGATACTAGGATAAAAGTACAGGAGCGTCCCCGTTTTATGGTTCAAGAAATCGCGTTTACTTCCAACCCGAACATGGATGCCGCATTGCGGGATCTGTTCGGGCAACTAAAAGGCAACCCCAGTTCATACAAGGCTATCATTTTCGTCGCCAGTGTCTGCTATGACTTTCCCCTGCTTTCGCAGAAAATCCATGAGCAGTTCCCCCATTGCGAGGTCATGGGTGCCAGCACGTCCGGAGAGATATGCGATACCAAAGGTTTCACCAAGAAATCGATTGTCCTTACCACGATGAGCGACCCGGTGACAAGGGTTTCCGGCGTCATCTTCGACGGCATTGACCAGTTCCCCATCGTCCACAGAAAAAAGATTGCGGATGCCGCCACAAAGGCTGGAATCTGTGTCGGCCGGCCCGGTGCAAACAAAGACTGCTTTGCCCTGACCTTCATAAACGGCCTGTGCAACGCGGAAGAGGCAACGCTCGCACTGCTGAACGCGGTCATCGGCGACAAGGACTTCGCCATCGCGGGCGGTTCCGCCGGGGACGACCTTCAGTTCAAGCAAACCTACGTCAGCTACAACGGCGAAACCGTTTCTCATGGGGCGGCGGTGCTTTTCTTCAAAACTCAGAAAAAGTTCGTCATCAAACGGGAGAATATCTTTGCGCCCTCGGGCAAGACGCTCAGGCTTACCGGCGTGGACATAGAAAGCCGGACTATCAGGACCATCAACAACCAGAGCCCCAAACGGGCCTACGCGCAGGCGCTGGACATAGCGGAGTCTGAGGCTGGCAACGCAGCCCTAACCCATCCCCTTGGCAGGGCTTACGGCGACGACGTGTTCATCTCTTCCATTGCAAACTTCAACCCGGACGGCTCCATGGGCATGTACTGCCGCGTCCTTCCCAACGCAGGCGTGGAGCTGATGAATCCCTTGGACGCGGTTCAGATTGCACATGACACGGGCAAGGCATTCTCCGACGAAATACAGAAGCAGGGCTTTGTATTCTTGGTCAACTGCATCCTCCGCACGATAGGATTCGAGCAGCAGGGGCTGACCGAGCGCATCGCCGACACATGGCGCAAGTACTTCCCGGCTTACTGCGGCTTCTCAAGCTACGGGGAACAGAAAGACCACCTGAACTTTAACCAGACGCTGCTCGCAATTGTGGTAGAGGCATAGGAGAGGAGGGACAAGATGGAACAGACGTACAGCAAAAGCGAACTGGTGCAGGCCGGTCTGGACTTGACGGACATCCTGATGAAGATGGCGTTCCGGGCAAATGACGGGGATGCGTTCCTGAACAACTACCTGAAAAGCCTTACGTCGGACGAGGGCATATACAAAAAGCAGTCGGACGCGCTGCAGAACTTGTCCGACACCACCAGCAAGATAGAGGACACCGCCCACGGTATCATGGAGTCCATACAGGAAAGCTCCGCAAAGATTGACGGCATTGCCGCCAAGTTCGAGGAGATGACGCTGAAGATGGACGCAATCCAACAGAAGCGCCGTGAGATGGACCAGAAGATGCAGGAGTTGGAGGCATTCATCAGGAAGATTGAGGGTTTCGTCCAGAACATCCAGAACATCTCCGACCAGACGAACCTGCTTTCCTTCAATGCTTCCATCGAGGCTGCTCATGCAGGAAGTGCGGGCGCGGGCTTCAGGATTATCGCCAACGAGGTCAAGAAGCTGTCCGAGCAGACCCGTGCAACATCTGACGACATAAAGAAACATATCGAGGATTTGAGCGGAAGGATCGGCATGGTCATCAAGGGCAATGCCGAGTACGACGACTTCCTGAACAACATCCGGGACATCATGAGCGATTCCAACGAGTCGCTGGACGGCATCAAGCGCGGTTCGCAGGAGAACGCAAGCGCAACCGAAAGCATGTACTACAACATCAAGAGCTCGCAGGAAAACCTTTTGAAATCTTCGACCGAGGTGGAAGAGCAGAACATCAGGCAGGTTAAGGAGCTTGCAGGCCACGAAACCGAGGTGTCCATCAGAACCAATGACCGCCTGTCCTTCCTGATTGAGCTGAACAAGCTGTTCAACTACATGAAAACCCACGAGGTGGTTTAATCTGTCTAAGACGGCGTTCCTTTTTTCCAGAAAAAAAGCAGTGTTGGAGAGGCGCCGTATGTTCACAATCCTACCGTTGGCTTCCGCGTCGTGCGCGCAGGCCCCAGGGGATATGAGGAGAAAACAATGAGCAAAGTTGCTGCTACGAAAAAAGTCTGGCTGTCTGCCGTCCTGATATATCTTATTTGCTTTGCCTTCCGCCTTATTGAATATTTTGTCATCCGCACAGACGAAAGCTTTTTCGGCGAGGCTTTTATCCATAAGCTTCTGGGGATTGCGGTACTTTTTGTTTCGGCAAAGCTCCTGTGCTACAGTATGGGGGAGCTTGGATTTACCAAGCGCCATGCCGCACGGAACATCCTCGCAGGACTCTGCTTGGGCTTTGTGTGCTACGCTGCCGCGTATGGAACAGAGATGCTCATTCTGAAAAACTCCGGTACGTTCGAGGGGCTTTCGCTCTATGTGACAAGCTATTCGGTTGACGGGAATCTGGGCAATCGTACGGAGCTTGTTTTCTTTGCGCTGTGCATTCTGGGCAACATCATCAACGTGCTGATGGAAGAGGGCGTTTTCCGCGGTCTGTTCCAGAAAATCTTCGAGTCACGCTACCGCTTCCTGCCTGCTGCGGCAATCGCCTCCGTGCTGTTCGGTGCATGGCATTGCGTGGGGCCGCTGCGGAGCTTTACGGACGGAACGAGCAGCGGCATCCAGTTTGCGGTGAACCTTGCGGTGCTGGTGCTTACATCCGCAGTAGTCGGCTTTAAATACGCGCTCCTCGCCAAGATGACCGGCTCCCTGTATGCGGGAATGGCAGACCACTTTGTGAACAATACGATTGTCAATGTCCTGCATGTGATGGGAACATCCGGCCCGGACGCATTGCAGTCCGTCAGAATCTCCGTTGCACAGACGATCTCTTTTGTCATCGTCCTTGTGCTTTTTATCAGGTGGAACAAAAAACGTGAAGAGTAAGCGCTCCGCAGCACTGCTGGCTGCCGCAATCCTTATACCGGAAAGCCATAGCTCCGCAGCCGTAACGTCTCATTGATTCCGACAATCCACCCAATGACGCCAATCAGGAAGGCAAACGCACAGACGGCCAGCAGTATCTTGAGGCGGAAGCACCACTGGGAACTTGAAAAGTTATCCAAGAGCACATCCCTGCTGCCGCCCGATACAATCACCCGATCGCCTTTGTAGCCCGAAAGCTCGGCCTTGCCCGCGCCCAGCTTTGCTACGAAGGTAAACACGGCGTTGGGGGTCACGTACCAGTCAACTTCTTCCCCCTTGAGAGTGACGGTGTGGTATATATCCGCGCGGCCGGTCTTTTTGCTCGGAGCACCGCAGACATACGAACCGGAAAAATCGAGGAGCTCCACGTCCTCATCAAAGAACAGCCGCCCGTACTTTTCCCGGATGTGATTCGAATCGTCGCCTATCATCTTCCTGACATCGTAGTAGATGAAATCATCGTCGAACTTGTTCAGATGGCTTTGGGTTGACGGATCCTTGAAAGTTTTGACCCTGTCGAACTGGTAGTTTTCCACAAGGTACAGTTTTTCATCGCCGCTGTTTATCGCTTCCAGCACCTGCGCCTTTCCGCTCAGGACAGGCAGGGATTTAAGAAAGACTTTCGGCTTCTTCTGAATCTTTGTACATATAAAGAAACCCGCGATGCACAGCAGCATAACGAGGAACAGCGCAATGGTCTGGATTATTTGGTCTCTCAGCATAGTGTATCCTAGCGGCGGGCTTTCCCCTGGGCAATAAAGTCCATGTGGCTCATCTCCTTGCGGGACATGCGCTTTTTGGGGGCAGCTTCCGGCTTTGTGCTGTGCGGCCGCCGCGCATGTTCTCTGTTCCAGACAGGCGTTTCCGGATGCCGGTCTCCGGCCCGCACGTATGCCGCCCAGTCATCCGGTTCGGGAACCTCAAAGCGCATCTGCTCCCCGCTGACCGGATGGGTAAAGGCCAGTGTGCGGGCGTGCAGCGCAAGCCGGTGGAACGGATCGGTTCGGGCGCGGTAGTTTTCGTCACCTGCAAGGGGGCAGCCGTGTGCCGCCAGGTGCGCACGGATCTGGTTTTTCTTGCCGGTGTCCAGCGAAAGCTCAAAAAGCGTGTGTGTTTCTCCCCGGAGCAGCACCTTGTAGTGCGTGCGTGCCGCAACCGTTTTTACGCCCGCGTCTCCGTCCGCCGGAACATAACCGACGTGGTGTGCATTCTGTGCCAGCGGGTCGTCGATAATGCCGCTGTCCGGCAGCGCAGGGCTGTTCCCGTGCGGGTTTTCTGCCACCGCATGGTAGAGCCGTTCCGTTACCATCTGGTGCCAGCTGGCCATCACCTTCTTCTGCACGGCTTCACTCAGCGCAAACATCATCACTCCGCTGGTGTCCCGGTCAAGCCGGTGTACGGTAAAAGGGTGCCGGGACGCAGAAAACGTCCCTTTCTTCCGCATGATTTTTTCCAGCACTTCGAGCGCCGTACGTGCCTTGCTTCCGGGGTAGGGCACAGAAAGCATGCCGCTCGGTTTTTCGATGACAACGATGTCCTTGTCTTCGTAGAGAATGCTGATCCGTTCGCGCCCGTAGTCCGCCTTGTGTTCACGCTTGTACAGCGTGCTTGCCTTTACGTTGTGTATGGTACCTGTCATTGCTTTGTACTGCTCTTGAGCATATTGATGAAGATTATCAGGATGACGGTCAGCAGCAGCAGGTAGACAAGAAAGCCCGTCTTGATTGCCAGCACCGGTGCTTCGTTCCGGAACAGAACCGCCAGCAGCCCGGTGACGGCGGTGAGTGCGCCTATCAGGTAAAAAATTGTGCCTGCTACGCCGCTGATGGACGATTTTTCCGCCGCTTTGGGCGATTTAAGGTACAGTGCCGCAGCACAGAAGGCCAGGCCTGCCGCCATAAAGGCAATTCCTGCCGCAAGAGCCGTGTGAGAATTCATGCCCCAAATTATAGCACAATCTGCCGTCTTGCTCCAGAACCCGGATGCAGGCGCAGCAGGCAGCAGATTCTGCAAAATACCTGATAATTTTGCACAAAACACGTTGCTTTTTACGGTAGGGAAGTATATAATGCACTTAGACTTTACAAAATGTGCAAATTTGTCATTTTGACCTTTTGCCCGTTGCAGAATAAGGTGGATGTATGAAGTTAGAAGAAACAGTTCCGAAGATTATCCGGAGTGTTGCCCAGAAGAATCCTGAAACTGTTGCCCAGTTGTCCCATTCCAAGACAGGTTCCTACGTGGAAATCAATTATCATGATTTTTTCCAGTATGCGCTGGATTTTTCGGGCAGCCTGCTGGAGCTGGGCGTCAAGCGCGGAGACAAAATCGGGCTGATTGCCGACAACCGGCGTGAATGGGAACAGGCGGATGTCGGGCTGCTGTCCATCGGTGCGGTGGATGTTCCCCGCGGCTGCGATGCTACGGAAAAAGACCTTTCATACATTCTTTCCTTTGCCGGCTGTGCAATTGTCATCACCGAAAACACGGCGCAGGTCAGAAAAATACTGAATATCAAGGATTCGCTGCCGGAACTGCGTACCATCATTGCGTTCGACCCCGTTGACGATCCTGAAAAGCAGCATGCCGCGGAACTGGGGGTTTCCTGCCTTCAGTTTGAGGACATGAAGAAGTCCGGGCATGAATGGCGCAAGCGTAACATAGACGTGGTAGAGTCGGAGCTGGAGAAGGGGCACTGGGACGACCTTGCTACCATCATATTTACCAGCGGTACGACCGGTACCCCGAAAGGCGTTATGCTTTCCCACGGGAACTTTATAACCCAGCTGCCCGACCTGCACATCCGCATCTTCCTGAACCCCGGCGAGCGCGCGCTCTGTGTGCTTCCCGTGTGGCATGCCTACCAGCGTGCCGTTGAATACGTTATCCTGTCGCAGGCGGCGACCATCTGCTACAGCAAGCCGATCGGAAGCGTGCTGCTTGCGGATTTCCAGAAGCTGAATCCCTACCTGCTGCCCGCCGTTCCCCGCGTCTTTGAGGCGGTCTACGACGGCATCTGGCGCAAAATGCGCAAGACCGGCGGCATTGCCTATGCAATGTTCCGCTTCTTTGTAGCTGAATCCGAACTGTGGTGCTCCATTGACCGCAGGCTCCGCCGCAAGGAAGCCCGCTTTGGCAACGATTACCTGGGCTTCTGGTGGCCGGTGCTGGTGCTTCCGTGGCTGCTTCTGTATCCGCCCCGGCTGCTCGGCAGCCTGCTTGTGTTCCGCAAGATTCGTGCCATGCTCGGTAAGAATTTCCGCGCCGGTGTTGTGGGCGGCGGTGCGTTCCCTGCCAACATCGACAAATTCTTCTGGGCCGTAGGAGTAAACGTTGTGGAAGGCTACGGCCTGACCGAGACTGCCCCCATCGTGGGCGTGCGCCCCATTGCCTGCCCCGTCATGCGTACCGTCGGTACTCCGCTCAAGGGCGTGGAAGTCCGGGTTGTTGATGACGACGGAATGATTCTGGGCAAGTGCAAGAAAGGCTCCCTGCAGGTGAAGGGCGGCACGGTGATGAAGGGCTATTACAAGCGCGATGACCTGACGGCAAAGGTGATGACTTCCGACGGCTGGTTCGACACCGGAGACCTTGCCATCCTTACCGTTGACAATGAAATTCAGCTGCGCGGCCGCAAGAAAGACACTATCGTCCTGATGGGCGGCGAAAACATAGAACCGCTTCCGATTGAAGGCAAACTGAACTCATCGCCGTACATATCTGCAAGCATCGTTATCGGCACCAACGAAAAGGGCGAAGACCAGCGTGCGCTGGGTGCCCTTGTCCTTCCGAGCCAGGAAGACGTGGAGCAGTATGCAAAGGACAACGGCATTTCTTATAATGATTACGATGAGCTGGTGCACAGCGAAACCATCCGCAAGCTGCTGGAGCGCGAAATTGCCGATTTGGTAAGCGCAAAGAACGGCTTTAAGGCATTCGAGCGCATCAATACCTTTGAGATTATCACCAAGCCCTTTGAAATCGGTGTGGAAATCTCTGCAAAGCAGGAGATGATGCGCTACCGTATCTGCGAGATTTACCGCGACAAGGTTGCAAAACTCTTTTCTAAATAACGCGTGCTGTCTGCCCGGCCGTCCAGTTCAACGATGAGTGCACCGGATTTGCTGTCCGTGCGCCCCGTAACGGCGGCACCTGGCAGGCGGTAGCATTCTCCGGATTTGAGCTGCTGCTGCGTTACAACAAGCAGCAGCCCCTGCGCAGAGCAGGCATAGTAGCCGGTGCGTCCGCCGGGCAGCCTGATGGGGTCGCTTGCCACGCGGAACGTGCTTTCTGCCGCAGCCCCTTCCTTTTTTCTTTCCACAGCAACAAATGAAAGTACCGCCCGCTCCTTTGCAAGCTTTGCGGAGTCGGAAATTTTTTTCAGTTCCGCGGGGGCTTCTTCCGTGGTGAATGCAAAGTTACACCACTTGCCTTCGCGCCTGCCGTCCATGGGGCATTGCTCCAGCAGTGCATGGGGGCACGGCGAACACGGCTGGAATCCCCTGCGGATAAAGGCGTCGCGGAGCTGACTGATAAGCCGCGCGCAGGAAGGTACTCCCGGTTCTATAACAAGGACGCGTGCTTTCTCATCGCCGCGTTCTGTGTAGGCCAGCAGCTGTTCTGTGTATTTTTTTGCCAGAAAGTCCGGCGGCATTCCCGCATCCTGGCTGATTTCATTGAAGACGTTTGCACAGGTGATGAAACGTGCTTTGTCCCTGATGGCCGTGCCGAGCTGCCCCCTCACCCGGATAATCTTCCATGCGGTGCTCTTAAGCTGCGCTGCAACGGAAAGAAAGATGTCTTCCCCGACGGACAGTGCCTGCTGGGAAATATCCATGCAGTACCAGGTGAGCGGCACGTTCCGCAGTTCCGGGCGGGCAATGAACAGCGCCATTGGTACGGTAAGCGGCCCGGAGCCGATATCCAGACAGATGTCGGTTTCGTTCAGGCTGAGGAACGATGCGGGAAGGTTTGCAAAAAGCCGTGTCAGGCGCACAATGTTCCACCAGAGGTAGTAATGAACGTAGGCGCTCAGCGTGCTTGTCTGGTTCATGTAGCCGAGCCGCCGCTCGCTCCGTTCGTCCGTAAGCGAATGGCTCAGTTCCCGGATTTGTCCGGGCAGAAGCGCCCGCTGCTTGGAATTCAGGGGATGGCTGGACGCAATAATGCTTCCGAAAGATTTCAGGATGTCGCGCGCATCTGCGGGCAGGCTGCTGCTGTCAAACAGGGAACCGAGTTTCTGCAAGTCCGGGGCTGCGTGCTGCTGCCGGGGTGCGGCGTGGCGGGCGCCTGTGTGTTCCCCGTTACGGCGGGACTGTTCCTGCGGGCTGAATTTTTTCCGCTCAGCGTCTTTTGCGCGGGGCTGCTTTCCGCTTCCTGCGTTGAATTGCTCCGCTTCCCGGCGCTGCCTGCGTTTCTCCTTGCCGCGGATTTTCCGTATCTTGTCTGCAAGCTTGATGCCCTGCTTGCGCTCGTACCATGTCAGTTCAATCTTGGTTCCGTCAGCTGTCTTTTCCATCTGCATGCTCCTGCTTTGCCTTTGCATAGCTTTCGCCTGATTTCCGCAGCATAAGGTACATTTCCCCCAGCTGGGCACGTATTTCCCGCAGCGTCTTGAGCGTTGCCGCCTGCACTTCCGCCGTGTCTGCATTGGCGGCTTCCTGAATCAGCTGCCTGCGGGCACCTTCAATGGTATAGCCTTTTGTGTTGATAAGATAGCGCAGGCGGAGGATGAGTTCTATTTCCCGCTGGGAATACAGCCGTCGTCCGTTCAGGTCTTTCTGCGGGGCAAAGCAGGGAATCACTTCCTCCCAGTAGCGCAGGACATGCGCCTTTATACCGGTGAGATGCTCTACTTCCCCGATGAGATACTGTGCCATCAGTCCTCAGGTTTCTCCCTGTCCTGCCATTTCTGCCGGCTGGCCTTCATTTCAATCTGCACAGGGATCTGGTCATAGCCAAGATCGGCGCGAATTCTGTTTTTCAGGTAGGTGACGTAGCTTCCCGGCACATTGTCCGGGCGTGTGGCGAAAATCAGGAAATTCACCGGGTTTGTGCTGGTCTGTGTCATGTAGCGGATCTTGAAGTGGATGGCCTTTGTTGCCGGCGGCGGATACTTTGCAAGCCAGTCATTGAGCGCAAGGTTCAGCGCCGCGGTGTCCACCTTGTGGGTAAGCTGGGCATACAGCTCCAGCGCAGTGTTCATCAGGTTGCGGATGCCGTCCGCGTTCTTTGCACTGATTGCAACGATGGGCGCCCAGTTCATGTGTCCGAACATGGTGCGGATATAATCCTGCGCCTTCCGCAGCGCCTTGTTGCTCTGGTCTTCCATTAAATCCCATTTGTTCAGCACGAACACAATGCCTCTGCCGCGTTCGTATGCAAGGGATGTTATTTTTTTGTCCTGTTCGGAAAGTCCTTCCTGCGCATCCATCATGATGAATACGACATCGCATTCGTCGAGCGTCTTGATTGCCCGGTTTACCGAGTAATATTCCACGTTTTCCGAGACGCGCGATTTCCGGCGGATGCCCGCAGTGTCAAGGATTTCAATGTCGCGCCCGTTGTAGCGGAAGCTGCCTTCCACCACGTCGCGCGTCGTTCCTGCGTAGTCGCTTACAATGGAAGCTTCCGTGTGGGTAAGCGCATTGCTGAGCGTGGATTTGCCGGTATTCGGCTTGCCCAATATGGCGATGCGGATGGGCCTGTCCTGCTCGCTTCCTTCCGTTACGCGGCTAAAGTCCAGACCCTGCACCATGGCTTCCTGCAGCTGGGGCAGATTGTCGCCGTGCCGTGCAGATATGAACATCAGGTTCTTGAAGCCGAACTGCAGGTAGTTGCAGGCAAGCGCTTCATTTTTGCCGCCTTCGGTTTTGTTGACGGCCGCAATCAGTTTGTTCCAGTACGGGCGCATCTGCAGGATGAGTTCTTCGTCTTCTGCAGTGATTTCCGTGGCGTCGAGCAGCAGCAGGATGCGGTCTGCCTTCCGTATCATTTCTACCGTCTTCTCTACAACAAGGTCGTCCATTTCGCTTTCCCGCGAAGTGGGATCCCGCGTAAGCTTGTATCCGCCGGTGTCCATCAGGTGCACGGGATGCCCTGCGATGAAGCAGGTTGCTTCTACCGGGTCACGGGTGACGCCCGGTGTGGGGTCGGTGATTGCCCGGTTTGTGTGGGTAAGCGCGTTGAAGAGCGTGGATTTGCCGACGTTTGGCCGCCCGGCAATGACAATAAGGGGAAGGTTAAAATACAGCTTGTCGGGGAAAAACTGCCGCTCCGGCCGTTTGCGTTCGTTTTCCGCTGCATCGGGGGCGCTGCCCTGTGCTGCGGTTTCTTCCGTGCCTGCTGCAGGGCGCTGCGGTTTTGGTTTTGAGAAATCGGGCTTCCTCTTTTTCATCTGTTACCTCGGAATAAAAGTGTCGCTCATCAGGGAATGTGCGCTCAGCTTAGGACACAGTGCTATATCGTCGTTTTGTTTGCGATGTTCCTGAATTCCTGAATGGTAAAGCGGGACAAAACTTCCTTTATAACAGGAATCTGTTTCGGCGCCATGCTCAGGTGCCGGATGCCCAGCCCTGCCAGTATCATGGCGCTTTCCTTTCTTCCTGCCATTTCGCCGCACACGCTGATGGGCAGGTTCTTTTTCCGCGCATTGTGTATGGTGAACTGTATCAGGCGGATCACCGCAAGATTGAATTCGTTGTAAAGCGGCGCCACGTCCGGGTTTTCCCGGTCAACACCGATAGTGTACTGGGTAAGGTCATTTGTACCAAGGGAGAAAAAGTCACAGTGCGGAGCAAGACAGTCCGAGCAGACGGCCGCCGCCGCCGTTTCCACCATGATGCCCATCGGTACGTCTTTGTAGGGAATCTTCTCTTCTTTCAGACTCATCCTGACGCCTTTTGCAATGCCTTTGACCGTTTCTACCTGGGAAACGTCGGTGATAAGCGGCAGCATGATGCGCAGGTTCCCGTAGACGCTTGCGCGGTACAGGGCACGCAGCTGCGTCCTCAGCAGCTGGGGATAGTACAGTGCAAGGCGGATGGCGCGGAGCCCCATGAGCGGGTTCTTTTCATCGGAAATATGAACGTCCTTCAGGTGAATCAGTTTGTCACCGCCTGCATCGAGCGTACGGATTGTTACCGGGCGGTCGCCCATAATCTGCAGTACCTGCTTGTAGGCTTCGAACTGGGCTTCTTCGCTTACTGAATTGGAAAATCCCGCGCCGCCCTCATTCTGCTTCTGCAGGGCATTCATGAAAAGGAATTCCGTGCGGAACAGCCCGATGCCGTCCGCACCCTGTTCAAGCGCAAGCTCTGCTTCTTCCGGGGTACCGATGTTGGCAAACAGGTGGAACTTTGTGCCGTCTTTCGTCAGCGCGGGCTTGTCCTTGAGCAGTGCGAGTGCTGCGGCATGGCGCTGTTCCTCTTCGATTTTTCCGCGGTACTCGTCAAGCGTCTTGTCGTCCGGGGACGTGATGATTTCTCCCAGTATGCCGTCTACGACAAGCTGCTCGCCCTGCTGCACCTGATTTACGATGTCTTCCAGCCCCACCACCGTGGGAATGCCGAAGCTCTTCGCAAGAATCGTTACGTGGCTCGAAATGCCGCCTTCCGTCAGTGCAAG
>CADCQA010000119.1 GCA_902803415.1 uncultured Spirochaetaceae bacterium
ACAACGCATGAAAGCCGGATTATGAGCCATGATATTGTACGCCGCGATGAAATCTGGATTGCAGACAAGAATGACGATGACAGCACAAAACTGTTCAGTCTGGAAGACAAGCAGGTGCGCATTGACAAAATCCTTGATCAGAATTATATGGATAATGTTTGGGGCGGCGTTCCTGTTTTTAAAGATGATGAACAGGCGGCGGAGCAGCAGCCCGTCTGAATCCGGGTAGATACTACCCCTGTTTGGAATCCAGCGTTTTCCGAGCAGGGCTATTCCATTGCAAGCAGCGTGTAGCCGGCATCGGCAAGGGCTTTACCAAAACGCTCCCGGTCTACGGCTTGCTTGGAAAGGACGTGCGCATGTTTTGTTTCCAGGCTGACTTTTGCCCACACGCCATCCATGCTGTTCAGCGCATTTTCAACGGCACGGACGCAGTTTCCGCAGTGCATGCCGTCTATGGTCAGCGTGCAGCTGTTGGGGTAGTGTGATTTGTTTTTATCCTGTACCTTCACTTTTTTTGCCGGCGCATCCTTTGCACCGCAGCAGGAAGAACCGCAGCGTATCCGGTGGATAATGCTTTTTACCGAAAGAACAACGGCTGCTGCAAGCAAAATAAGAATACTATATGTTGACAACATAGTGCCTCCTGACTGCCCCTGCGGCCTTCTGCGCAGGGCGTGTAATGCCGTATTTCCGTTTTGAACATTTCAAGCTGTCTAAAAGTTAGTCTAAAATAACTTTTCTGTCAATATTGCTTGACAGGAATAAAAGTGAGTTATATACTAATAGCGTTAGTTATAACTAACGTATACAAGGGGTTCACAGTGGGCTTTGACCAGACATTGTTGTATTTCGGAGCACCTGCGCTTTGCGGGTTAAAGGCAGCAAGCCTTGTTTCTATTGATGACAAGCTTGCAGCTGCCAGTGAAAAGAAGCTCCAGACCCTCAATGCGGAACTTGGCAAGAACGGCAGAGGAATCATCAATGTGAAGCGCTGCGGCAGCAGGACTCTTTTTTTTCTTTACGACAGAAAGGTTTTGCAGCTGTCGCTGTCGGGGAAAAAGGAGCTTGCATATCTTGCGGCAAAAAACTATCCCGTCCGCAAAGGCTTCAACGCAATCCTTTCCGAACTGCTCAAAAGGCTTTCGTTTCAGGAAAGTTTTCCGCACGAAATCGGCATATTCCTTGGTTACCCGCTTGAAGATGTCATCCTTTTTGAGAAACAGAAGGGCGAAGGCTGCCTGTATTCCGGAATGTGGAAGGTTTACGGCAACGTGCAGGAATCGCTCGGCAAAATGACTTTGTACAGGAACTGCTGCATGAAGTGCAATCGCCTTTTTGAACGGGGCATGAAGCTTACGGAAATCAGCAGAGACTATAATACAATCGGGGAGCTGCCGGAATCAGTGTGAATCCTGCAGTTCCGCAACGGAGGAAAACATGAAGAAAGCAGTAGTCTATGCATCAACCACAGGGAATACAGAAGCAATGGCACTTGCCGTTGCAGAGGGTGCAAAGGCATCTGGTGCGGATGTTGTTGTTTCTACGGCAGACAGTGCGGACAGCGCTGCAGTCCTTGGTGCAGATGTGCTCTACCTTGGCAGCCCTGCTATGGGCGATGAGGTTCTTGAGGATTCCATGGAAACCTTCTTCGCTGGTATTGAAGGCGGCATCAGCGGAAAGAAGATTGCCATTTTTGGTTCCTATGACTGGGGCGACGGCAAGTGGCTGCGTGACTGGGCGGAGCGCATTGCGTCGCAGGGGGCATCCGTTATCAATGGTGAAGGATTGAAAATTCATCTTGCACCGGAAGCCGACGGCCTGGAGGAATGCAAGAAGCTCGGCGCGATGGACTAACGCAGGGGCGTGTGGCTGTGTTCATAAAAATTAATATATAAGGAGATACCAAAATGACAGAAGGTACAAAAAAATTTCTGTGGGGTATTGCAGCGGGACTTGCTGCTGCAGTAGTCATCAAATCTGATCCGTTCCGCAAGGGCTGTGCGCGGGTCATTGCCGGTGGAATCCAGCTGAAGGATGATGCCAAGGAATACTTTGAGACCATCAAAGAGGACGCCGAGGACGTAAAGGCAGAAAACGATGCCAAGTCAAAGGCGTAACGTCAAGGTATAAGGTATCATATAATGGAATTTACAGTAAAGCATTCTCTTCCGGGGCGGATTCGGGTTTGTTATGATAAGCAGAGAATAACGAGACGGCAGGCTGCTCTGGCACAGAGTCTGCTTTCTGTGCAGGAAGGAATGAACTCTGTTTCGGTGAACTACATCACGGGTTCGTTCCTTCTGTATTATGATACAGAGCTGCTTTCCGAGAAAAAAATAAAGGCTTACTTCATGGCCCTGTCAGACAAGTATCTGGGGGACGTGGAGCTGCTCAATTCAGTTGAAGAACCGCAGGAGCAGGACAACCTTTTGTTTGACCTTGCGCTGATGGTGCTGGGGCATTATGCAAAGCTGCTGCTGCCTCCTCCGCTGCGCCTGCTGATGCGGGTCTGGTCGCTTGGGCCGCGGATACTGCGTGGCATGCAGCATGTGGCCGCGGGAAACCTGTTCAAATCCGAAGTACTTGATGCCGCTGCAATTACCATGTCCCTGCTTACGGGCGATTCAAAAACGGCATCAAATATTAATTTCCTGCTGAATATCGGCGACACAATAGAAGAATTTACCAAGAAAAAATCTTACAGTGACCTTGCCGACAGGCTGCTTTCTCAGAATGATCAGGTGCAGCTTGTTCAGGGCAACACGGAAACTACAATCCGCCTTTCCCTGCTGAAGAAAGACGATGTTGTTGTTGTCAGGACAGGCGGCATGATTCCGGCGGACGGTGACATTATCCGTGGCGAAGGTCTGGTGAACCAGGCTTCCATAACGGGCGAACCGCTTGCTGTGGAAAAGCGCGCGGGGCTGACGGTTTTTGCAGGAACAATCGTTCAGGAAGGGGAACTGTACATACACGTGCGGGCTGTCGGCAGCCAGACAAAGGTGCAGAACATTCTTTCCATGATAGATAATTCCCAGCAGCTGAAAGTTTCTTCGCAGGTACGCTCCGAACGCCTTGCCGACCAGCTGGTAAAATACAATTTCCTTCTTTCGCTTACCGTATTCCTTTGCACCCGCAACATCACAAAAGTGATGGCAACTTTGATGGTGGACTATTCCTGCGCCATGAAACTTGCCGCGCCGATTGCCGTGCTGAGCGCCATGAAGGAAGCAAGCGATTACGGCATTCTGGTAAAAGGCGGCAAATTCCTTGAAGATGTTTCCTGTGCCGATACGGTTGTTTTTGACAAAACCGGAACGCTGACTGCTGCCGTACCAAAGCTTTCGCGGATACTTGCGTTCGGCGGGCGCAGCGAAGAAGACGTGCTGCGGACGGCAGCCTGTCTGGAAGAACATTTTGCGCATCCTGTTGCCAATGCCATTGTTCATGCAGCAAAGGAGCGCGGCATCGTGCATCCGGAAGAGCACGCAAAAGTTGACTACATTGTGGCACACGGCATTGCATCCGAACTGAATGGTAAGCGCCTGCTGATAGGCAGCTATCATTTTGTCTTTGAAGATGAAAAAGCCGTGCTGCCGGATAATTTTAAGGACATAAAGAGAGAAGCGCAGGCTAAGGGGGAATCCCTGCTTTACCTTGCGGAGGAACAGCAGCTTGCCGGAATATTTGCCATCCATGACCCGGTGCGGGAAAATGCTGCGGACATTGTGCAGCTTCTGCATGAAAGCGGCATAAAGGACTGCACGATGATTACCGGGGATGATGAAGGTGCTGCAAAGACGGCTGCGCGGCTTACGAAAATTGACCACTATATTTCCCAGGCGCTGCCGGAAGATAAAGTGGCCTACATCAAGAAGCAGCAGAAAGCCGGTCATAAAATCATCATGATTGGTGACGGCATAAACGATGCGCCTGCACTTGTTGCAGCAGAAACCGGCATTGCCATGGGCGACTGCGCCGCTATCACGGGGGACACTGCGGATATTGTCCTGAATGCGGATGACGGGCTTATGGGCCTGTACCGCACCAGGCTTATGGGCATGCGGCTTATGGAAAAAATCGAAACGAACAACAGGGGCATTGTAAAGGTGAACACGGCACTTATGGCGGCTGGCCTGCTGGGTTTTGTTTCACCGTCGCTTGCGGCAATCCTGCACAATGCATCCACAATCCTGTTCTGCGCAAAATCTGCGCGGCCTTTGCTGGAGCCTGCCCATGCAGTATAACTATTTTCCCGGCAGACTGCGTGTGCGCGACCCCGTGTTCCGGGTTGAAGAAATCCGGGCTGCTGCAATCCATGCGGTGCGGATGCTTGCTGATGACGTGGAAATCAGCTACAACGAAAAAACGGCCAGCATCCTTGCCCTGTATGACGCAAGCAAGGTCAATGTCGGCACTTTAAAACCCCTGATTCCCTATCTGCTGAAAATCGAACCAAAGGTCAGGTTCTACACGCCTGCAAAGAAGCAGGACATTCTTGACGGCATACGGCAGATTGAAGAGCGGATAGCGCAGGGACTTGCAGAGTAAAAAATGTTCGATAGAACAAGGAGTACTACGATGAAAAAATTGAACGAACTTGCAAGGAACCAGAGCGGCACCATTGCATCGGTAGACGGGGATTTCCGTTTTGTGGGACGGATTACTTCCATCGGCATTACGCCCGGCTGCGAAGTGACGGTGATCAAAAATGAAAAACACCGGCCGCTTCTGGTGTATTCCAGGGATAGCATGATTGCCTTGAACCGCAAAGAATGCGGCAATATTCTGGTAAAAGACTGAGGAGCGTATATGACTGAAAAAAATGAAACGGTAATTGCGCTGCTTGGTCAGCCGAATTCAGGAAAATCAACAGTGTTCAATGCCCTTACCGGTTTGAAGCAGCACGTGGGTAACTGGCCGGGAAAAACCGTAGAGAAGAAGGAAGGCAGTTTTGAACACGCGGGAAAAAAATATGTGGTTGCAGACCTGCCGGGCACCTACAGTCTTTCTGCAAACTCCGACGAAGAAATCATAACCCGCGATTATATTGCGGGCGGCAAGGCTGACGTTGTATGCATTCTGGCGGACAGTTCCCAGCTGCAGCGCAGCCTGTATATGCTTGCGGACTATGCCGGAATTTCCGTCCCGGCTTTCCTTGTGCTGAATATGAGCGACCTTGCTGCCGAGCAGGGCAAGCAGATTGATGCCGCCGCGATTTCAAAGAAACTTGGTATTCCGGTTGTGCTTTTTTCTGCGCAGGACAAAAAACAGTACGATGCATTCTATGCTGCACTGGAAACAGCGGTGCGCGACAAGACTGTTGTGGATGCGTCTTCGCTGGTTGCCGGGTACAGGCAGATTGCAGCGTATGAAAAAATTGCTTCCATCGTGCCGGAAGAGGTGATTCCCGGCTATTCTGCGGCCTGGCTTGCGGCAAAAGCGGTGGAAGGGGATGCGCCGGTTTGCGCAAGGATAGCTTCTGCACTGGATGCAGAAAAGCGTTCCCTGTTTGAACGTACCGCGGCGGAAGTGGAAAAAGGCGTGCTGCTTACCGGTGAAAAAAAATTTGCATGGATTGACGCAATCCTTGAGGGCTCAGTTGTTGCCCGGAAGCAGCCCCGGAATCTTGGTTCATTTGACCGCCTGATAACGCATCGCTTCTGGGGTAAGCCGGTCGTTGTGCTGACAATTATTTTTGGCCTTATCGCATCGTTTATACCGGCACTGCCGTTCATGGCCGTTGGTTCGGCGCTGGGTTCGCTGAATGTTCCCGCCGGGGCTGCACTCAGCAGCATGGGCTGTCCGCAGCTTATTACGTCTCTGGTCTGCGATGTCTTTATCCGTTCCATCGGCTTTATCTTCCAGATGCTTGGATTTGTATTCGGCGTTACGCTTGTGTTCGGCATGCTTGAAGAAATCGGCGTTATGGCACGTATTTCGTATGTCTTTGACAATGCGATGTCAAAGCTGGGGCTGCAGGGAAAATCTGTTATGCCGTTCCTTATCAGTTTTGGCTGCACCATGGGCGGCGCTGCCGGTACGCGCGTTATAGATAACTGGGGCCAGAAGGTGCTGACCATTGCGCTTGCGTGGGCAGTGCCGTGCGGTGCTGCGTGGTCAATAATCCCCATGCTTTCTACCGTGTGGTTTGGTGCAGGTGCTCCGCTTATCATTGTGGCAATCCTGCTGGTGATGGTGCTGCACATGTGGATTACGGCAAAAATCTTTGGTGCTTCCCTTGTTAAAAAGGAAGACCGCTACGGTATGATTATGGAGCTTCCCCCGTACCACCGCCCAAAGTGGGGCGCGCTGTTCCGCTATGTCCTGGGCCGCACAAAAGAAACTTTCTTCCGCGTCCTTAAAGTTGTGGTGCTGGTTGCCTTTGTGTTCTGGCTGCTTTCGTTTTCTGCAACGGGGCTCATGGAGAATTCCATTTTGTATAAGCTTGGAAAAGTGATTGAGCCGTTCACAAAACTTTTTGGACTCAGCTGGCAGACCTTTATGGCGTTTATTGCATCGTCCGTTGGCAAGGAGGGGGCGGTTGGCGTTCTGAGTACAATCTTTACCGGTAACGGGGCGGTTTCAATCGGGACGGTGATGGGGGAGACTGCAAAGGCCGCGAACCTGAACGAGCTGCTTGTTATGAACGTGACTAGGCCGGAAGCATTGGCGTTCATTTTTGCCATCACGTTCAACATGCCCTGCATTGTTGCCCTTGCTGCAACGTATCAGGAAACGCACTCCGCAAAATGGACTTCCGTCATTGCCCTGTACTACACGGTGGGTGCGCTGCTGCTTGCATGCATTGCGTATCACATCGGGCTGTGCATCTGGTAAAAGTGTTGTGCGGCAGCTTTACCTGCGGGTGGCGCTGCCGCTTTGCTGGACAGGTTCATCAGTATGGAAGCATTATTGGATTTATTGAAGGACGGCACGTCCCGTTCTGTGGAGCAGCTTGCTGCTGAACTGCACACTGGCAGCGAAGATGTTCTGCGCCGGATGGAACTGCTTGAACGGGCCGGGCTTATCCGCCGTGTTCTGCACCGGGGGACGGGCTGCGGTGCTTGTACCGGCTGCGGGGGAAAGCCGAAGAAGGGCGCTCCCTGCGCCGGCTGCCTTCCGGACGGAGGCTTTGCCCACATGGGAGAGATGTGGGAAGTTGTAAAAGCTGCTGCTGTGCAGGCATAATAAAAATCCCCGCGGGCAATCCTGCTCACGGGGATTTTTTTGTTCAGCGTATGCAGCGGAACGCTACTTTTTAGAATACTGCGATGACGTCGCCGTTCGGATACTTTTTCAGAATCCAGTCCTTCACTTTCTTGCTCTGAAGCGCCTTTGCAAGTGCCTGGATGCGCGGGTCGTTTTCATCGCCTTTCTTGACGGCAACGACGTTCACGTACGGAGAATCCTTGCCTTCAACAAAGAGTCCGTCCTTGGAAGCATTGAGCCCGGCCGGGATTGCATAGTTGCCGTTGATGATTGCAGCATCCACATCCTGCAGCACGCGCGGCAGGGAAGCAGCCTCAATTTCTTTGAACTTGAGGTTCTTGCTGTTTGTTACGATGTCCAGCGGCGTGGCTGTGATGCCGGCAGACTCCTTGAGCGTCAGCAGACCTGCAGACTGCAGCAGGAGCAGGGCACGGCCTTCGTTCGTGGGGTCATTGGGGATTGCCAGTGTTGCACCGGCCGGAATGTCTGCAAGTGCCTTGTACTTTGCGGAATACAGGGCAATCGGTTCAATGTGGATTCCGGCGGCACTGGCAAGGTGGGTGCCCTGCTCCTCGTTGAATGATTCAAGGTAGGGCAGGTGCTGGAAGTAATTTGCGTCTATCTCTCCGTCCTCAAGGGCCTTGTTCGGCGTTACGTAGTCAGTGAATTCCACAATCTGGAGCTTTATGCCCTGCTTTTTCAGGTCATCCTTTATAAGCTTCAGGATTTCTGCGTGCGGCTCCGGTGTGGCACCGACGGTAAGTGTGTTATTCTTTTTCTTTGTTTTTGCGGAAGCAACGGTAAGGACTGCTGCCAGGGCAAGTGCTGTTGCGATAATTTTTTTCATAGTATGCTCCTTCTTAATTAAAGATTTGTTTTCCTACTGATTCAGTATGATTATCTTATACTGTTAATTTCCTAGTGTGTCAATAGGTTTTTTGAAAAAATTTGTCTTCCTCTCAAAGGCATGGGGAGCAGGCGTTTATGCCTGCCGCCTTTTTAGCGTTTTGCAAGCAGCCTGCCGCTGATTTTTGTTCCCGCAAACTGGATAATTTCTACCAGGATGAGGATGACGATGACGGCTGCCGCCATAATGCCGGTGCGGAAGCGCTGGTACCCGTAGCGGATGGCAAGGTCGCCCAGTCCGCCGCCGCCAATCGCTCCGGCCATTGCGGAATAGCCGATAAGGTTGATGATGGTAAGCGTAATGCCGTCAACCAGCGCAGGCATTGCTTCTGGTATGAGCACCTTTAGGATAATCTGCATGTTTGTAGACCCCATTGCCTTTGCTGCCTGTATCAGTTCCGGGTTTACCTCGTTCAGGGAGGATTCTATGATTCGCGCTACGAAGGGAGCCGCTGCAATGGAAAGCGGAACGATGGTTGCGCGCGTACCGATGCTCGTTCCGACGATGACGCGTGAAAGCGGAAAGAGCACAATCATCAGGATGATGAAGGGGAATGAGCGCAGGATATTTACGATGCGGCTGAGTACCTGGTTCAGCACCGGGCGCGGGCTGATGCCGGTGGGGTCGGTTGCGCACAGCAGCACTCCCAGCGGAAAGCCGAGCAGCAGCGAAAAAACGGTGGAAAAGAATACCATGATGAGGGTTTGGAGCGTTGCGCTCCCAACCAGATAGAATGTGTTCATTTGTTTTCCTCCACGGTGACGCCCCTGCTGTTCAGTTCGGCAAATGCCTGCCGGAGAGCTTCTTCCTCCCCGCTGAAATCAATGAGCATGGTTCCTATGTCCTGGTCGGGCAGGTGCTGTATGCCCGCTGCCCTGATGTTGAATTCGACGTTACATTTTTTTGCGATGGCGCTCAGCACCGGTTCGCCTGTGCTTTCTCCGATAAAGTGCAGGATGTACCTGCCGCCGTCGTGCGACCACCGCACCATTCCCCTGCCGTCCGTGGTGATGTGGGACAGAAAATCCTTTGTTACCGCTGTGCGGGGGCGGGCAAAGATGTCTTTTACCGTACCCTGTTCCACGACTTTGCCGCCGTCTATTACGGCAACCTGTTCGCATGCATCGCGGACAACTTCCATCTGGTGCGTAATCATGATGACCGTCAGGTTCATTTTTGCCTGCAGTTCCCTGATAAGCGCGATGATTGAGCGCGTTGTCTGGGGGTCAAGGGCACTGGTGGCTTCGTCGCAGAAAAGCACATCCGGCCGCGTAGCAAGTGCGCGTGCAATGGCAACCCGCTGCTTCTGTCCGCCGGAAAGCGTGCTTATCGGTGCATCGCCCCGGTCTTCCAGCCCCACAAGGCGCAGCATTTCCTGTACCCGCGGACGAATCTCGGCCTGGGGCATCCCGCAGATTTCCAGCGGGTAGGCAACGTTCTTTGCTGCCGTGCGGGAAGAAAAAAGGTTGAAGTTCTGGAATATCATGCCGAGTTTACGGCGTTCCTGTATCAGCTCTGCCCTGGGCAGATTGTCTACCCGGCGGTCATCGTAATACACCGCACCGGAATCCGGTGATTCAAGCAGGCTCATCAGCCGTACAAGGGACGATTTGCCCGCGCCGCTCTTGCCGATGATTCCAAAAACAGTGTTTTCCGGGATATCCAGCGAATTTCCGTCCACTGCTACAATGGTTCCGTCATTCGTCCGGTATGATTTCTTGAGGTTTTCAAGCTTTATGTGCATATTGCAAATCCTGCCTGCCGCGCAATGCACGG
>CADCQA010000120.1 GCA_902803415.1 uncultured Spirochaetaceae bacterium
AGGCTTGACGGCGCGCTCGGTTCCTCCCTCGGCTCGACCTTCGTCGGCCAGCTCATACAGCGGAAAAACGTGCACATCGATCACGGAATCTTCGGAAGCCCCGACCTTGACCAATCCTGCCCCCTGCTCGCAAAGCTTCAGTCCATGCTCGTCGTGCCCCTGCTTACGGGCTTTACCGGCAGCGAAAAGAGGCGGAACAAGACGAGGCATCTGCTCAGGGACTTATTCCTTATGAACGACGAAACCGCGGACAAGTTCATGGCCTGCTTTGCCAAGTTCAGCCCCCAGTCCATAAGGAACGAATACTACACCGACCTGATCACGTACCTTGAGGACGGCATCTCCGTGGAGCACACGAAGGTACATTTCATCTACGCAAACAAGATGGGAAGGAAATACCTGCGGCGCTACCAGAAGTATTTCCGCGACCCGGACATCCGCGAGTTCAACATGCAGCACGAGCAGTGGCTGCTGGGCGAGGAGCGGTTTACCGCGCCCGTCCTGCAGGCGATAGACGAATTTATGGCGATGCCGGTATAGGCGGCATTCTTTTTTTGAAATTTTTTTTCTTCTGCTGTAACTTTCCGGGCGGGTGGTGGTTAGTATATATGAAAACGGCACACATGAAACTCCTTGAAACCGGCTGCAGAGGATGGCGAACCTGCAGCCGATTTTTTTTGCCCGCAGGAAAAGACTGCAGCAGCAAAAATCCCCCGGAAGGAAAGCGCTTTCCTTCCGGGGGATTTTCTTTTACGTGCAGCCTGCGGGAACGGAGTGCGTTCAGCGGCAGGCGTAGCCGGAAACTGTCATGTTCCTGCCGTATTTTGAGGGACTGCCGTCTGCCTCGTAGTCCTGTGAGGCAGAAACCTGAGTGAGCACCAGCGTGGTGCCGTCCGGCATGGTAAGGAACAGGCGCTCGTTGTTGTCCTTCACGTCCCTGATTTTACCCTGCGACTCGTCCCAGTCATAGCGTTCCATGCGGCTCAGTATTTCTTCCGTCAGCTCGTAGCTGTGTTCGTACATGCCGCGCTCAATGTACCTGCCGTAGCCGACGCAGATCCGCATTTCGTCCGTGTCATCGGAATCGTAGGGGACGCCGTCCTTTTCATTTTCATTGTAGTTCCAGCTGTGAAGTTCCCAGACTGACTGGAACGCGGAAACATCCAGCGCTTCGCCGGAACTGTCCGTGCGGTACGCAAGCCTGTAGCCGTGTTCTTCTCCGTAGTGGCTTGAGTACGGAAAGCCGAAGAGCTTTTCAAATGAATACGTGATGCGCGCTTCCTTTGTCAGTTTGCCGCCTTTCATCTTGTAGTCAAAATCATCTGTTACCGTCTTTGCCGCTTCCATCCACGGGCGGGGCGTGTCCTTTGGACTGATGGTGTGCCAGGCGTCCACCACCAGCGCCTTTTCTTCCGCAGTCAGCTGCGCTGCGGCATTCTCCGCGTCCAGCGTGGTTTTGCCGCCGCCGGAACTGAGCAGCCCGTGCCCGCGGTACACGCGGAAAATTCTTCCGCTCTGGCTGCGCAGGGCGCTGTCCATGATGTTCAGCGGGCTGATGCTTCCTGCCAGCACAAAGACTGCAAGGAGTGCCGGTACCCAGTGCATGTACTGCCCCTGCCGCACAAGCGCAAGCACAATGCAGCTGATGCTGAACAGAATATACAGCAGGCTTGCAACGCGCGACTGCGTGTAGCCGTAGGCAGAAATCCTGACCGCGAAGGCAATGCACTGCGTTGCCACCAGCGGCATGAGCACGAACGGCCCGATTTTCCTGAACAGTTCCGTAAAGCGCGTCTGGTACGGCGCCGTTGCAAACCAGAAGAATACATAGAACGCCGTTGCGCAGGACACAAAGGGATTGATCTTTCCGGACGGTATGGAAAGCGTTACCAGGCTCTTGATCAGGTAGATGTAGAGCACCGCAATGAGCACCACGTACAGCGGAAGCAGTATCATCAGCGCGATGATGCGGTAGGGCTTGGGCATGACCATTTCTTCTTCTGCGCGGGTAACGTAGGCCGTGAACAGACCCCAGTAGAGCACAAAGAACGGAATGAAGCCCAGCAGCGCGGGAATGATGGTGTCCGCCGGTTCGGGCACCTTAAAAATCAGCTGGTCAAAGGCCATGTAGATAAGTTCCAGCCCTGCCACCACGCAGCCGCAGGCAATGCCCGCAACGATGTTTGCAATGATGGCGTTGGGCACGACGATGCCCGGCTGGTAGCGCCGCATGAGCACAAAGCCGGTGACGGCAACCAGCGCACACAGAATGCCGGTAAACACAAGCCAGGTCCGGGTGTTTGTGTCCGTAAAGAAAAGGCTTCCCGGAAACAGTGCCAGTACGGCCAGCGCAATCTGCACGGCGGCCGGAAGCAGCTTTGCAAAGCGCGGGCATCTGCTGCGCCATGCATCCGGCAGGCGTTCGCAGAGCAGCTGCAGCAGCACGGAAAGCAGCATGCCCCAGCAGCCCGGCAATATAAATGAAGTCATCCGTGCTTCGAAGGCTTCCCTGCGGGCATAAATTTCATGCCACTGCGGTGACGAATAGGTAATGTCCTTTGTGCTGAACAAATCCCCGGCGGATGTACTCAGCGCGGCACAGACGGCAACAACAAAGCCCAGCACAAAGAGTGCCGGAAAACGGAGCAGTGCGGGCTTGAGTGAAGCCCACAGACTCTTGAAAATATTCTTACGTGTTTTCATGTTATACAGAAAACAATGCTTTTGTGCCCGATGTTACAATGAGCGTTTTTTTGTCCTTGCGTACGACAATCAATTTTTGCGAGGAGTCCCCGCGCCCCTGTTAATTTAGGGGAGGGAAGCCCCCCTACTTCCGAAGCGAGGGGCTTCCCTCCCCTAAGACCCCTCCCATCCCCGGCACGGTCCGGGGCTTGCAGCCCCTTGGAAACCCTGCATGTTTAAATTCTTTTCAAAATCTCACGTGGTACGCTTATAAAGCATCTCGGCACTGCACCAAGAAAAAATGCGCGGAGGCGGGGTTCCGAAAACAGCCGACATTTGTGACGCGCAGCGGCACAACCGGCGGCTGTTTTCGGGTTCACGCCGGGAGCGCATTTTTTTATTGTTTCTATTGACAGAAATATTTTTATTGTGTATAGTTATAACGGTTACTGTATATAGTAACATTGGAGGACTGTATGGCTGCATCAGTTGACGGTTTTTTTAATGAGTATGGCGGGAAATATGTTGCGGAAGTGCTCCGCCGCCCGCTGGATGAGCTTGAGGCGGAATTCCGCAGGTACATGGCGGACAAGGATTTCCTTGATGAACTGGAAACCATCCGCCGCGACTATATTGGCCGAGAGACCCCGCTGTATTTTGCACCGACGGCAACACGGCTGCTGGGCGGCGCGCAGATTTACATAAAGCTTGAAGGGCTTGCAAACACCGGCGCGCATAAAATCAACAATGCCATCGGGCAGTGCCTGCTGGCAAAGCGTATGGGCAAGAAGCGTATTATTGCGGAAACCGGCGCCGGCCAGCACGGACTTGCCACCGCCGCCGCCTGTGCAAAGCTGGGGCTGGAATGCGTCGTGTATATGGGCGAAGTTGACGTGCGCAGGCAGCAGCCCAACGTTGCCGCCATGGAACTGTACGGCGCCACCGTCCGCCCCGTTACGTCCGGCAGCCGCACCCTCAAGGATGCGGTGAACGAGGCCATGCGCGACTGGGCGGCTCACCCCGACAGCACGCATTACGTGCTCGGCAGTGCGCTCGGCCCGGCCCCCTTCCCGGACATCGTGCGGGAATTCCAGAGCGTCATCGGCAGGGAAGTAAAACGCCAGTGCGAAGAGCGCGGCATTCAGATTGGGGCGATGGTTGCCTGTGTGGGCGGCGGCTCCAATTCCATCGGCTTTTTCAGTCCCTTCATCGACCAGAAGGAACCGCGGCTCATCGGTGCAGAGGCAGGCGGCGTCGGCGACGGCATCGGTCAGAACGCCAGCCGCATGACCGGTACTGCCAGCCGCGAAGGAATCGTGCACGGCTACAAGAGCCGCTTCCTGATTGACGAAGACGGCCAGTCGCTGCCTACCCGCTCCATCTCTGCGGGGCTGGACTACATGGGCATCGGGCCGCAGCTTGCCGCGCTGGGAAAAAGCGGGCGCGTGGAATTTACCGCCGTCCGCGACAAAGAGGCGCTGGAAGCCGTCAGTTTCTTTGCCCGGAACGAAGGCATACTCTTTGCGCTGGAAAGCGCCCATGCAGGTGCTGCAGCCATGAAGATTGCAAAACAGGTGCCGCCGGATAAGGCTGTTATCATCAATATGAGCGGACGCGGCGACAAGGACGTGTTCATCACCAGCCCGGTGTTCCGGCCCGCAGAATGGGTGCAGTTCCTCCATGCCGAGATTGAGCGGCTTGAAGCTGCAAAAGACATCCATGATGCCGATTCAATGGGCAGAATCAAGGAGTGATTGTATGGCGAAGATAAAACTGATGAGCCACCTTGTGGCAGGATTCCCCTCTGATGAACTTGCGCTCTGTGCGGCACGTGCCCTGGTGGCAGGCGGCGCAGACATACTTGAAATCCAGCTGCCCTTCAGCGACCCCAGCGCGGACGGTCCTGCCATCCAGACGGCGTGCACGGAAGTGCTTTCCCGCGGATACCGCACGGCAGACGGCCTTGCGTTTATCAAAAAGCTGCACGCGGAATTCCCCGCCGTCACCATCTACCTGATGAGCTACGGTTCGCTTGTGTACACGCCGGGGGTAGAAGCCTTCTGCGCCCGCGCCGCCGAAGCAGGTGTCAGCGGCATGATAATCCCCGACCTTCCCTTTGACCACGACGAAGGACTGACGGCGGCGTGCCGTGCAAACGGCATGGTGAACATTCCCGTTGCCGCCCCCGGCATGGCTCCGGACCGCCTTGCACAGCTTGCGGGTGCGGGCTTTCCCTTCATCTACGCGGCGCTCCGGGCGGGCATTACGGGCAGCGATACCATCGTGGACGGGCAGACGCTTTCCTTCCTGCAGGCTGTGGGTGCCGGCGGCAGCAAAGTCTACGGCGGCTTTGGCATAAGCACGGGCACACAGGCGCGGGCGCTTGCATCGTCTGTGGAAGCAATTGTTGCGGGCAGCGTTTTTGTGCGTACCATCGCGGCGCACCGGGACAATCCGCAGGAGCTTTCCGCCGCCGTTACCGCAAAAGCCCGCGAGCTGAGCGGCACGGACTAAAGTCTCCGGCTGCCGGGAATTCTTTCCGCTCCGCTTAGAATTCCCGGCAGGACTGGCGGACGATGAATTTTGGTTCGATGAGAGTTTCCATTTTGACGGGGTTGTTCTGAATCATGTTCTTGGCGATGTCCATGATGGTTGCCCCGTATGACCAGTAGTTGTAGCTGATTGCCGTAAGCTGCGGCGACATCATCGTTGCGATGAATGTATTGTCAAAGCTTATGATGCTGATGTCTTCCGGTATGCGGAGGTTGTGTTCCTTTATTGAGCGCATGATGCCGATTGCGGTAAAGTCGTTCACCGCGATAACAATGTCGGGCACCTTGCAGCGCGAAAGAATTTTGTTCATCGTTTCATAGCCGCCGCTGTCGTCGTAGTGGCCGTTCGGTACGTCCAGATCCGGATCGTACTCAAGCCCCAGCTGCTTCGCCATGCGCTTAAAGCAGCTGCGGAGCGTCACTGTTGAAAGCACCTTGGTGCTTCCCCCTACAAATGCAATGTGCTTAAAGCTGTGGTGCGACGCAATGTATTCCATTGTAAGCGACATGGCCTTTACGCTGTCAATGTTGATGCGCGGGCAGTTCGTGCCGTCCAGCCGCCCCGTGGTAAGCACGGGAATGGTCGCCGTGATGGTGTTCACTTTGTCTGCATATTCGCTGTCCGTCACAAGGTCGTCGGAAGCACCGCCCAGCTGGATGATTGCATCGACCCGCTGGCGTGCCAGATCTTCAAGCAGGGAAAATTCCTTGAGCCGGTCGCCGAAGGAATTGCAGAGCATCAGGTTGAAGCCCATGAAGCTTGCCGCCCGCTCGCAGCTGACGAAGAGCGATGAATAGTACGGGTTCCTGATATCTGCCGCAAGAATGCCGATAAGCCCGGTCTTTGACTGGATAAGTCCGCGGGCAAGCGCGTTCGGGTGAAAGTCGTATTTTTTTATTGCCTGCTCAACACGGGCGCGTTTTTCCTCACTTACCTTTGCGGTGCCCGTAAGCACGCGCGATACGGTAGAGATAGAAACCGCAGCTTCCTTTGCAATGTCCACGATGGTGATGTTCTGTTTCATATACAGCGTCCTTCGCGGGGGTGCTTCCCCAGTTTGGCTCCCTGGCCTTCTTCTTCAGTATACAATGAAAGTATCCTTGTGCACAAGCTTTTTTATGAAAAGGTTTGCAAAATTATACGTTCAGCTGGTATGGCGGCAGTTCTTCAGGGCTGAAAGCTACCGATTTCCTGCAGAAAATGCATTTTTTTACAAGAATTCGCTTTACAAACCAAAAAAGCGTGTTATACTGAATATGAAGTATGAAAAGGTTTTCATAATTTTGGGCTGCAAGGGAGGCTGACAATGGAGAAAAGCACAGAGCTGAAACACGTAACGGGCGGGGGAGGACGCTTCCGGCGTTTTCTGTCCAGCTGCGGAAAGCACAAGACGCTTATACTGATGTGCCTTCCTGCGATAGTGTTTTTCATTGCATTCTGCTATGCGCCGCTTCCGGGACTGTATGTTGCCTTTGTAAAGTACAATTACGGAAAAGGAATCTTCGGAAGCAAATTCATCGGGCTGGAGAATTTCCGCTTCCTCTTTGAATCCGGCAAGCTCTGGATGCTTACGCGCAATACGATTCTGTACAATTTTGCGTTCCTCATCCTTGACAATGTGGTGGCGGTATTCATGGCGGTGCTCCTCAACGAAATTACGCACCGCTGGTTCAAGAAATTTTCGCAGACCGTCATGCTGCTGCCCTATTTCATTTCGGCAGTTCTGGTTGGCCTGCTGGTGTACAATATCTTCAACTTCGACTACGGCTTTTTCAACCGCGTGCTCAAGTATATGAACATTGAACCGTGGGCGCCGTACTCCGACCCCAAGGCCTGGCCGGGCATCATCATTCTGGTGCAGCTGTGGCAGTGCACGGGCTACAATACGATTGTCTACTTTGCAACCATCATGGGAATAGACAGCGAGACTATCGAAGCTGCCCGCATTGACGGCGTGAACGCGTTCCAGCGCATCCGCTACGTTACGCTTCCCATGCTTAAGCCTACGTTTGTCATCCTTATGCTCTTTGCTATGGGCGGCATCGTAAAAGGAAACTTCGGCCTGTTCTACAATATCGTCGGGCAGAATTCAATGCTCTATCCCATGACCGACATCATCGAAACATACGTGTACCGCGCAACGATGAGCGACTTCAACTTTTCCACGGCGAGTGCGGTGGGCTTCTATCAGTCCGTCATCGGCTTTGCCATCGTGATGGTGTGCAACAAGGTCATAAAGCATGTGGAGCCGGACTATGCCCTGTTCTAGGGCGCCTGCAAGAGCCGTCTGTGCTGAAAGGAGATTTATATGATAAAGAGAACTTCTTCTGATATTTTTATGGAACAGTTTGCGATTGTCCTGATCGGGCTGTTCACCCTGCTGTGCATACTCCCGTTCCTTTTGATTCTGGGAACTTCATTCAGTTCCGAGGAAGTTGTGCGGGTGAAGGGCTTTTCCATGCTGCCGGAAGCCCCCACGCTGCAGGCCTATTCGATGATTTTTAAGAACGGAAAAGTTATTCTTGGTTCCTATATCGTTACCATCCTGATGACTGGAATCGGTACAATTGTGGGGCTGGGCATCATCTCCATGACCGGCTATGCCCTGAACCGTCAGGATTTTCCGCTGCGGAACGGAATTTCGTTTTTCATCTATTTTGCCAGCCTGTTCTCTGCG
>CADCQA010000121.1 GCA_902803415.1 uncultured Spirochaetaceae bacterium
CCGAACATATTGCCCTGGAATTCCGTCGGACCGGCAATCTGCACCTTCATAATCGGTTCAAGAATAACCGGCTTTGCCTTTGCATAGCCTTCGCGGAATGCGCCGATGGCTGCAGTCTGGAATGCGATATCTGAAGAGTCAACCGGGTGGTACTGACCGTCATTGATGGTGCAGCGCACGCCGACAACCGGAGCACCGATAAGGGAGCCCTTCTCCATAGCCTTCTTGAAGCCCTTGTCGCAAGACGGGATATATTCGTTCGGAATGGCACCGCCCTTGATTGCGTCCACGAATTCGTAGTCTTTCTCGGAAATCGGTTCCATGAAACCTGCAACGCGACCGTACTGACCGGAACCACCAGTCTGCTTCTTGTGCGTGTAGTTGAAGTCTGCACGTGCGGTGATTGATTCGCGGTATGCAACTTCCGGCTGTGAAACCTCGACCTCGCACTTGTACTCGCGCTTCATGCGTTCAACGTAAACTTCAAGGTGAAGCTCGCCCATACCCTTGATGATTGTCTGGTTAGACTCCGGATCAACGTAGGTCTGGAACGTCGGGTCTTCCTTGGTAAAGCGGTTGAGAGCCTTTGCCATGTTGGCGGCATCCTGCTTGTTCTTGGGAGAAATAGCCTGAGAAATAACAGGTTTGGGCACGAACATTGAAGTCATGGCGATGTTAAGGCCGCCGCCGCAGAAGGTGTCGCCTGATGCGCAGTCAACGCCGAACAGGGCGATGATGTCACCGGGCTGGCCTTCGTTGATGTCTTCCATTGTAGCTGAGTTCATGCGGACAATACGGCCGACCTTGAACTTCTTCTGTGCGCGGACGTTAAAGAGTTCGTCACCCTTAACAATCTTACCCTGGTAGATGCGGACATAGGTAAGCTGACCGAACTGGCCGTCGTCAAGCTTGAATGCCAGAGCAACACACGGCTTGTCCGGAACGTTGAACAGCTCAACCTGAGCCTCGTTGTTGTCGCGGTCAAGGCCGTAGTTGTGTACTTCAGTCGGGTTCGGCAGGTAGCGCTGCACGGCGTCAAGCACCGGCTGGATACCCTTGTTTACGTGTGCAGAACCAAGGAAGACACCGACAAACTGCTCTGCAAGGGTTCCCTTGCGGATTGCTGCGATGATCTTGTCCTCGGGGATGTTGTCATATCCGTTTTCAAGGATTTCTTCCATCAGGTCATCATCGAAGTTTGATGCTGCGTCAAGCAGTTCCTGGCGGTAGCGGGTTGCATCTTCCACCAGGTGTGCAGGAATCTCTGCATAGCGGACAACTTCGCCGGCAACGCCGTCAAAGTAGATTGCCTTCATGGAAACAAGATCCACCACGCCTTCCAGCTTGTCCTCAAGACCGATGGGGAGCTCCATCATGTGTGCGTTCAGGCCGAGCTTTTCGCGGAGCTGACCGCATACGCGGATGGGGTTTGCGCCCTGGCGGTCGCACTTGTTGACGAATGCAATGCGAGGTACATGATAGCGCTTGAGCTGGCGGTCAACAGTGATAGACTGTGACTGGACGCCTGCAACTGCGCAGAGAATCATGATGGCGCCATCAAGAACGCGGAGTGAGCGTTCAACTTCCACGGTGAAATCCACGTGGCCGGGTGTGTCAATAAGGTTGATGGTGATGTCTTTCCACTGAACCTGTGTTGCGGCAGACTGGATGGTGATTCCGCGCTCGCGTTCCAGATCCATGTTGTCCATAACAGCACCGACACCGTCCTTTCCGCGTACTTCGTGAATCTGGTGAATCTTGTTGCAGTAGAACAAAATACGTTCGGAAGTTGTTGTCTTACCAGAGTCAATGTGGGCGCTGATTCCGATATTACGTACTTTAGTAATATCAAAGCTCATATTGTGTACCTCTCAAAAAAGATTTCCTTCATGCAGGGCGTTGCAGCCCTTGCGTTTCATACCAGGCGGCCGAAAAAATAATACCCCGCATGATACAATACCTATACCATCATACAGGAAAAGCTGCTGAATTTCAATAGTGTTTTCCTCCAAATGCAGGAATTCGTGCAGGTTTTGCAGAAAAATCTGCGGTTCAGAAGCTGCCCGAAAGGGAAAGCTTTCCGCTCCAATTGATGCCGTGCGCCGTGCCGTTGAATGAAAGGCCGCCGGAAACTTTGGTGCTTTCGTATTCGCCGTCCTTGTATGTTACTGCCGCCTGCATATTAATAGAAGAAAACGGTGTTTTTTTGGGAGTCAGGCGCTCGGTCAGGGTGAATGTGCGATTGTGTTCCGAGAATGACAGAGCCGCCGTGCTTGTGGACTTGAAGCGGGTTCCGTTATGGCTGTAGGACAGCCGCGCGGAACCGCTTTTGCTGCCGTCCTTTGCCGCGATGCTGCCCCCGCAGGCTGCCTGTACGCTCTCCCGTCTGTGCGTAAAGGACAGCGCTGCCTGGAATTTATATTCGTCCGCGGGCACCGGTCCTGCGCTGCCTTTCCGGGTAACCATGCGCTCCGTCTGCTGCACGGCAAGCCCCGTCCGCACTGTTCCCGCGGGGAACTTGAGCGTAAGCTGGGGACTCAGCTGAAACTGCCTGCGTACCATCAGCTTTTTTCCGGTGGGAAGCAGCATGTCCGGCTGCGGTGCCCCGAATGCAGCGGCCTTCAGGCGCAGCGCCCCCAGCTGGACGGAACCTTCCGTCCTGTACCAGAAAAAACTGTCCTGCAGGCTGCCGGCGGGATTTTCCGCTGCGCCCAGCACCACTGCGCCCTTGCACAGTTTTGAGGACAGGGTGAACTCTGCGTCTGCCGCGCCGTATGCCTTTTCCCGGTAGAACGCTTCTTTCAGGAACCACGACTTGCCGCTGTCGTGCTGCCCGTGCACGAATGCGCCGCCGGTAAGCGCCGCCGTCAGCTGCACGTTCCCGAAACGGAGTTTTTCGGCAAGACTGACGGCGCTGTTTCCGCCGGTGTCGCACATGCACTGAATGACTGGCAGCGGCGTTCCGTTCCGTGCAGGGGTCAGGCAGAGTGCGGCGGACAAAGCTGCCTGCGCCGACGTGAACGCGGGAAGGGCGGGCGCAATGCCGGGCAGGGGAAGGCTGGCTCCGGAAAGTGCGGATGGGGAGCCGGGCAGCGGGGATTTGAGCCGTGACAGTGCACGCCCGTAGCGCAGGGTGCCCGCAAAAAGATCTGCGCGGTACGGCACCGTGCTGCCGCCGCCGCTTAAGCGCAGTCCCAGGCGCACCGTCCGGTCTGCGTCCAGCGGGTCTTTTTCCAGCCAGCGGTCCGCTTCCTGCAGCAGCAGTTTTTCCTTCTGCGAGACCGACACGATTGCGGCGACCGGTACGCTCTGCACCCGCACCCCAGCCACCGGCACGAAGGTACATTCCTTTTCCGCCCGGTATGGCACCGTGCCTGTAAACGCGGTGTACAGTTCCAGCCCCCGGAATGTGCCGTTTTCTGCCGCAGACGCGCCGGCTGCTGCCGGGATGAGCGCCGCCAGCAGGAGCCGGCGGAACGTGTGCCGGCTGATGTGCCGCAGGAGCTTCGGCTTCTTTGTGTGTTTCATACTGTTCCTCCACAAAGAAGATCCGCTGAGAAATTTCATTTTTCGCAAAAAATGCGGAAAAAAATTTGAAATTTTTGTATTTTTTGCAGGCACACGGGAAGGGCGCGATGTGTTCCTGCCCTAAGTGAAAAACCTAAATTAGAGCTGGTACTTGACAGGCAGGTCATTTTTCTCATAATTGCTTGCTGCTTACCACTACTGTGCCCGCGCGGACGGCGGCATTGCTTTCGTTGAAGTCTGTATCCCGCGACTTTGTGCCGCGCACAGGCAAGCCCAAGTCCATTGACCCGTGCCGCTTTTAGACGGTATACTGGGCGCAGTTTGGCGCTTTCCTGCCTTTCACTTTTGGAAACCTCTAAAAACTTCAGTTTTTAGAGGTAACTTTAAAATGCGATGTTCTAAGTCGCGATATTGTAGCGACTTAGAACTCGACGGCAATCTCTAAAAAGTCGCGATAGCGAGTTGTTAGAGATTGCCCTTTTTCAAGATACTCTGGAATCATAGCATGTATTCGGATACTCATTTTCATTTTCAGCACCTTGCGCGGCGTTTTGGACTGCAGGGGGGCGCGGAGCTGCTTGCCGCCATGGGGCGGAACGGAACTGCGTTCGGGATGGACATTGGCACCCGCAGCGGCGACCTGCTGCCGCGCATGGAAACGGTGCACGAATGCCTGTGCCTGGTGGACGATGCCGGACTGCGCCGCAGTGCCGGGGCCTGCATCCGGTTCAGTGCGGGCATCTGGCCGGATCCCGGTGCCATCCGCGAGCGCGTTTCCGGTGTGGCCGAGCTTGCCGGGCAGATTGCGTGCGGCAACGCGGATACCTCGCTGTTTCCCGGCAGGGTTGCGGCAGTGGGGGAGTGCGGCCTTGACCACCATTGGAATTCCTCTGGTGCAGCGGACTGCGGCGCCGCCCTGCTTTCCGGCGAACGGGAACTTTTTGCCATGCAGCTGGAACTTGCCCGCCGGCTTTCCCTGCCGGTGGTAGTGCATTCCCGCGACGCCTTTGCAGACACGCTCGGTGTGATTGCAGACTGCGGCTATGACTGCGGTGTCATTCACTGCTTTTCCTACGGCCTGGACGAGGCGCGTGCCTTCCTTGACCGCGGCTGGTACCTGGCATTCGGCGGCGCGGTAACGTACACAAAAAAAAGCTGCATGCCAGACATGGAGCGCCTGCTCCGCTACGTGCCGGCAGACCGCCTGCTGCTGGAAACCGATGCGCCCTACCTTGCCCCCGTGCCCTTGCGCGGCACCGTGAACACTCCGCTCAATATCCGCCTCAGCTACGAATTTATTGCATCCGTGCGGGGCGAATCCGTGGAAGCGCTCTGTGCCGCCGTAGACAAAAACTGCTGCACCCTGTTCAGCTGACTGTCAGAACAGCCGCTCGGCAAGCGCTATGCTTGCGGGCAGCGTTACAAGGCAGAGCGCGCTGGTTACTGCCACCAGCATGCTTGCATAGGATTCGTCCTTGCCGAAGATGACGGCAAAGCTCGAAACACTCATTCCCGTGGGACAGAGCGCCGCGATGAACACGACGTAGCTCATCAGGCGGATGTCCTGCGTGCCGCTGAACACCTGCACTGCGGCCCAGCCGATAAGCGCGGTGGTTACGGCAGAAAGCAGCAGGCGGAGTGCCGACACTTTTGCAACGCGCAGTACGTAAGTTTTTACCGTGGTCTGGGGTTTCCGGAAGGTGGCAAAGAGCATGCCCAGCAGCAGCATGGAAACTGCGGTGTTCATGTCGCCGATGTATTCCAGCGGGCGGGAGACAAGTTCCGGGAGCCGCTGCGGAATGCAGAAGAGCACGGTGCCCGCAACGACGGCGATGACGTTGGGATTCGTGATGACTTTGAGCGGCTGCATTTTTCCGGCAACCAGAAAGTAGCCGAACGTCCACAGTCCGATGTTGAACATTGCAAGGTATCCCATCAGGTAGAAGGTGCCGCCTTCGCCGAACACGCCGGTGATAAGCGGAATGCCGATAAAGCCGCAGTTCGTAAAGACTACCGCCAGCTGGTCAAGGCAGTCGAGCTGTTTTCCTTCGGGCGTTCGGGACCGGCAGAACAGCAGCGCAATGGCAATCAGCCCGGCATGTGCAGCGATGGAAATTACAATGACCAGCAGAAACCCGTGCAGGAGTTCCGCGGAAAACGGCTTGTCGAAGGTGCGCAGGATAAGGCAGGGGTTCACCACGTAAAGCAGCAGCTTGCTCATAAACTGCTGCTCCGTCTTTCCGAATCTGAATGCCCTGGTGACGGCGAATCCCACCACGGCAATGAGCGCCATGATGGAAAGTTGTTTGAAGACTACAAGATACATGGGCAGATTATACGTTTTTCTGCCCCTTGTTGCAATGCGGCAGTCCCTTACTTTTTAGCCTTGTACTCCATGATGGCGTCGATGCTTGCGATGCAGGCGCCGCGGAGTCCGTGCTTTTCCAGCGTGTCCACGCCGCGGATGGTCGTGCCGTTCGGGGAACAGACGGCATCCTTGAGCACGCCCGGATGGTCGCCGGTAAGCTGCTGCAGGCGGGCGCTCCCCAGCATGGTCTGGGCAACAAGGCGGTATGCCGTGGGGCGGGGAATGCCGTACTTTACGGCGGCATCAGCGTATGCTTCCATAATCATGTCCATGAATGCAGGGCCGCAGCCGCTTACCGCCCCGCCGATTCCCATAAGGGCGGTGGGCAGCTCCTCTACCGTGCCGAGCGCGGCAAAGAGATCCTTCAGCCCGGCAAGTTCTTCTGCACCAAAAGACGTCTTCTGCTCAAAGAGCATAACGCCTTCGCCCACAAGTGCGGGCGTGTTCGGCATGATGCACTGAATGTGCACGTCGTCGCCGAGTATTGCATGGAAGCTTTCGTGCACCCAGCCTGCGGCAACGGACACAAGGTTTTTTCCCTTGAGCGCTGCACCGGCTTCATCGAGCACGCCCTGCACCTGGTAGGGCTTGCA
>CADCQA010000122.1 GCA_902803415.1 uncultured Spirochaetaceae bacterium
GCATTTGCCGTGGTTGCGCTCGGATGGATTTCCGCAAGCCTGTTCGGTGCAGTGCCGCTCTATGCAAGCGGCGCGATTCCTTCCGTAACGGACGCAGTTTTTGAAAGCGTAAGCGGTTTTTCCACCACGGGGGCGAGCATCCTTTCCGACATAGAAGCCCTGCCGCGCAGCATAAACCTGTGGCGCTGCCAGACGCACTGGCTTGGCGGCATGGGAATCGTTGCGCTTACGGTGGCACTGCTGCCCATTCTGGGCGTGGGCGGCTTCCAGCTCATCAAGGCGGAAACCACCGGCCCGGAAAAAGGCAAGCTGACACCAAAAATCACCACGACGGCAAAAGTGCTGTGGTTCATCTACATGGGCATGACCGCAGTGCAGGCGCTGCTGCTCCGGCTTGCCGGGATGGACTGGATTGACGCGGTAAGCCACGCCTTTTCCACGCTGGGCACCGGGGGATTTTCCACGCGCAACGCAAGCATCGGGGCCTACAATTCCCCCGCAATCGACTGCATCTGTACGGTTTTCATGTTCCTGGCGGGCATCAATTTTTCGCTCTACTTCTATGCTTTTACCGGGAAATTCGCCGATGTGCGCAAGGATTCCGAGCTGCGGGCGTACCTGCTGGTGGTCTTTGCCGCCGTTCTGTTCGTAACGTGCTGCAACCTGCCTGCCTACGGGGGGCTGCTGAACTCCCTGCGCTACTCAGCATTTCAGGTGCTTTCAATTCTTTCGACCGCGGGCTTTGCCACCGACGACTTTACCACGTGGGTGCCCGCGGCGCAGCTGGTGATTTTTGCGCTCTTCCTCATCGGCGGCTGCTCCGGCTCCACGGGCGGCGGCATAAAGGTTATCCGCTGGGTTATCCTGGGCAAGCAGCTGCACAACGAAATCCTGCGGATGCTGCACCCGCACGGCGTGTTCACCGTCAGAATCAACAAGCGGGCCGGACGCAAGGACGTGGTCTTCACCGTAACGGCGTTCATGTTCCTGTACGTACTGCTGGTTTCCGCCACATCGCTGTTCACGACCCTCTTCGGACTGGACATCTTTTCGTCCTTTACGGGGGCAATGTCCATGATCGGCAACATCGGGCCGGGCTTCAATCAGCTGGGGCCGTCGCACAACTTCGGCTTCCTGCCCGCCGCCGTCAAGTGGTGGTACAGCCTGATGATGATAACCGGGCGCCTTGAGTTCTACACCATCGTCATATTCTTCGTGCCGTCATTTTGGAGGAAGTAGCCGTGCACCGTGCTGTTCCAAGAGGTTTTCCATGCGTATCCTGTACAAGCCCAGACTAAGCCAGCTGCTCTTCCTTGCCCTGTATGCGGTGCTCCCTGTCCTGACTGCGGTGGAGGGCTTCAACTTCTCCAACGGAAGGTTTGACATCGTTGATTTTGAAGCCTGCTTCAATGTGCTGTGCATGCTTGCCTTCGCCTGGCTTCTGCTGCCAATGGAACGGGGCAGGCGCTTCCTGCTGCTCAGCGTCCTCGTGGGGATTGTGCCGATGTGTGCGTGGCAGTGCATCAAGCACTGCTTTTTCGGCTGGACAAATGACGGGGCAAAGGCGCTGGGCGTGTTCCTTTCCAGTTCCGCCCTCTTTGTGCTCTGTTCCGCCGTAGTGGGCGTGCTGCAGTCCATCAGGAAGGCGTTCCGGCACGGACTGGGGCGGCCTTCCCGCCGGGGGCTGGGGACGTTTGCGCTTTCCCTGCTCTTCCTTGGGCTGGTGGTGGCGGCGGCGCTGGGCATAAGCTGTCTGTGCGGCTGGGGCATGGCGCAGTTCTTCTGGCGCATCGTGGACTACGGCTTTTGGAACAATGAAGGGCTGGTGCAGTATGCCCCCGGCTATACATTTGGCTACGTGGCGCAGTCGTTCAGCTGTCTCTTCATGCTGCCTGCCGCCGTCCTGTGCATCGCCTGTATGGGAAAGGAAATCTTCGCCCTGCTGCCCAGGTACGTGCCGTGCGCGCTGCTCCTGCTGCTTGCCGTGTGCACCTTCCTTACCCTTGTGCCCATCGGCGGCGGAGGCGACTGCGCGTGGAACCCGCTGGAGGACACAAGGCACACCGATTCGTTCACGCCGGAGGGCATCCCTTCGCTGTCGCTGGGGCAGACGCAGGAAGACGTGCGCGCGCTCCTCGGCGAACCGCTTTCCATCGGCAAGGACAAGGCCGGCGGCATCACCCTGTACTACACCGGCGACGCGGCAAGCTTCCTCGCCGATTTTGCCTGGTACGAGCTGAACCTGCACTTCGGCGCAGACGGACAGCTCAACAAGATAACCTCGCGCTGGATGAACGAGTGAGCGACGCAAATACCTGTAGAGTTGTTTTAAGCAGCAATTAAGCCTATATTTCGCAATGAAGGAGTATCGTGCAAAAAAATGCGCTCCCAGCGGGAACCCGGGTGCAGCCGCCGGTTGTATCGCTCCGCGCTACAAATGGCGGCTGCACCCGGAACCCCGCTTCCGCGCATTTTGGTTTTTCGCTTAGGCCCCATCCCTCTACTTCCCTATTATGCATATTTCCTCTATACTGTGGCTACCATGAGCATCTCTACGATAATTGCGACCGTGCTCCAGCTTGCCGGAAGCCTGTGCTTCCTGCTGTACGGCATGAAACTGATGAGCGACGGCATCCAGAAGTCAACGGGCGAAAAGCTGAAGGCTGCGCTCCATTTCATGACGGGGAACCGTTTTACCGCCGCCCTCACCGGCTGCCTGCTGACCATGATAATCCAGTCGTCCGGGGCGACCACCGTCATGGTCATCACCTTTGTGAACGCAGGGCTGCTCACGCTGGTACAGTCCATTCCGGTTATCTTCGGCGCAAACATCGGCACCACCATAACGGCATGGATTGTCGCGCTTTTCGGCTTCAATTTTAAGATAGAAGCCTTCGCCATACCGATTTTCGGCCTGGGCTACGTGCTGACCGTCATGCGCCGCTGGCACAAACAGGGCCCCGGCGAAGCGGCAATGGGCTTCGGCCTGCTGTTTATCGCGCTCGGCTGGCTGTCTTCCACCATATCGGCGCACAGCAGCTCCATGACCTTCCTGCCCGCGCTGCAGAGTCTGGGCGCATTCAGCATTCCCCTGGGACTGCTTTTGGGCATGCTGCTGACGGCGCTCATGCATTCGTCGTCCGCAATGACGGCAATCGTCATCACCATGGCGTTCAACCGGCTCATCACGTGGGAGTTTTCCGCCGTCATCGTTATCGGAAGCGAAATCGGTTCTACCATCGATTCCATCATGGCGTCATTCGGGGCGAACCCCAGCGCAAAACGCGCCGCCCTTTCCCACGTGCTGTTCAACGTAACCACTGCCGTCATCGCCCTTGTCATCCTGAAACCCTTCACCAGTTTTGTTGATTTCATCGTGCCCGGCAAGGTCGAAGACAACATCGTCTTCCACATTGCCATGCTGCACACGGTGTTCAAGGTAGGCGGCAACGTGCTGTTCCTGCCGTGGGTCACGCAGATTGCACGGCTGACGGAGCGCCTTGTGCCGGATGCCCCCGGCGGCGAGGACGAAGCCTACCATCTGGAATTCCCGGAGACTGCGGTGCGCAATTCCCCCATGACCTACATCATCACGGCGCAGCGCGAAGTGAGCCGCATGGCAGACCGGGCGGTGCAGATGTTCGACAGCCTGCAGTACGGTTTTACCGACCGTTCGGGGCGCTTCGTGGTAGACCATTACGACAATCTGGTAAAGGAAGAGGGCTACCTTGACCAGATGCACGAGCAGCTGATAAATTACCTGATCCGCTGCGAGCAGCTGAACGTGGACGAGCACCAGAACGACATCATCAATTCCCTGGTGCAGATTACGAGCGAACTTGAAAGCCTTTCTGATGACTGCCTGAGCATCGGCGTGTACATAAAGCGCATGACGGAAAAGCAGTATTTCTATCCGCAGGAAGACTTTGAGCGCCTGCTGCCCTACCTGGAACTTGCCCGGCAGCTGCTCCAGTTTGTCTACAAGAACATCGACAAGCA
>CADCQA010000123.1 GCA_902803415.1 uncultured Spirochaetaceae bacterium
AGTCCCTTTTCAAGGGTGAGCGTGTATTTCTGCCCGAACTGCACCGGCAGTCCGTGGATGATGAGCTGTGCCCCGTTTATGGTAATGTTTTCCGCTGTGACTTTGCTGCCGAGCGACGTCGATACATTCGACGCGATGGCCGCTTCGCTGCCCTGCTTGAGCATGCTGCTGAACACGAACATTACCGGGTTGGAGTACTGGTCGGAAATGTAGGTCGGCTCATCGTCAAAGTCGCGGATGGTGAACGGAAGCAGCGTATGGAAGGAAAGGCTGCGGTCCTCAGTTGTCTGGTAGCAGTCTTCGTCTGCCATGGAACCGGCGGGCAGCGTGATGGAAATGTCCTTGTCCTCGGAAGGCTTTGAGCTGAGCGTAAGCCGGACCGCGTTCGGTTTTTCCTGAGCCGCGGTGTAAGAAAGGTCGGCGGCGGGAGAGGCCAGGCTGGGCAGTTCCCCCACGCGGAGTGTCTTTGCAATGACCTTTGCGTTTACCGGGAAGTTGAACGTCAGCAGTATGTCGCGGGCTACTTCCGTGGGAACGCTCTTGGAGTCCACGTAGTTACCCTGCTGCACTTCGCCGTAACCGGGTACCACGGAAACCATGCGCAGTTCTTCCGGGTGGAATGAATACTCAAGGTTCCCGGTGATGGTCTCACCGTTGATGGAGCTTATCTTGGGATTCACGGATACCGTGTAGGTTTTCTGGGGAATGACTTCCTCGCTGCTTTCAAAGCTCAACAGGCTTGTGCCGTACCAGCGGAATACGCCTTTCAGCTCCGGCTTGATAGTTACGATGTCGGACTTGTCGCTCGGCTCGCCCAGCTTGGAAAGCGGGACAACGGGGCGGGAAAACTGCACCTGTATGGAGGGGTACTTCACTGATGCCGGCAGCGTCTCGGACGGAGAGAATGAGATGACCTTGAAATCCTTTACATCGAATTCAACCTTGATGCTTGGTTCATCCGTTTTCTTTGATTTCTTTCCCTTCTTGTTGCAGCCTGTGGTCAGGAGCAGCAGAAGCGGACAAAGCAGGACGAGCAGTAACAGACGTTTAGTGCGTGGCATACAGCGGACACTCCTTTTTGTGCTTCAATGAGCTTTTAGATTAGACCTGTTCGGAAACTGCGTTTCCAAACAGGTGGCGAGTTCAAAATCGCTGAAATAGAGCGATTTTGAACATCGCATTTCAAAGTAACCTGTTCTGAAAGTGAAGTTTCCGAACAGGTTTATTTTTCAGAGGAAGCTGCAAAATCCGGGAGACTTTGCAACTGTTCTCATATTATAGTAAAAACTTGATATAGTCCATCGGTTACAGGAAAAATTAAACCTTTTCAGAACTGCTGCATAAAAATATATTTTTACCGTGCGGGGCGGCAGCGGGCGTCATTTCCCGCAGGAAAGTGACTGGGGCAGCTGCACCAGCCCTCTTCCGCGGAAATGGCGGAGGAAGGAAAGCTGTTCCGGCGGCACTGCTGCTGCTTCCTGCCCGGCGTGCAGGTGCTGCTCCGGCGAAAGTGCATTGAGCAGGGCACAGAGCTGCTTTGCCCGCTTGCCGCGCAGTTTTGCGGGCAGGTCGATTTGGTGCAGTTCCCCCATGTAATCCCAGGTGAGCGAGCTGCCGCTGCTGTCTGCCAGCACCTCGCCGCCCAGCCAGAATGCCTTGTCTGTTTCCACGGGGGCGGCAAAGGCTGCATCACGCCGTTTTTCGTAGCGCGCGGCGGCCCGTTCCACCAAATCTGCGGGGACTGAAGGCGCGGGAACTTTAAAGTTGAACCATTTGCCCACAGGTTTCTGGAGGGACTGCCCGTGCATCCATGCCTGCAATGCCGCTTGCAGTCCCGCACTGAATTTCTGCGACTTCTGTTCACCTTCAAAATGCAGGCAGTTGCTTGCAAAGATGCCCGCACCGCGAACTTCCTGCGGATGCAGTCCGGGGTGCTTGCCCTGCTTCCATTCCGCATAGACGCGGGAATGCCGCGTAAGCGTGAATTTGTGCCAGAACGCGCTGTCCAGCAGCCCCGCCGCGTAGAACTGGCGCAGGGTTTCCATGGAATCAATTGTGCCCTGGTCGCTTTCCTGCCAGTAGCCGTAAATCATGTACGCGTGCACCAGTATGCCTGCTTCCTTAAAGGCGCAGCAGGCTCCCACGATGGAATCGATGTCGGTTCCCTTGCAGATTTCGTCCAGGCCGCTGCCGGTCGCAATTTCTATGCCCGCGGAAACACCGGTCAATCCGCCGAAGGAAAGGAATTCTGCAACATCACGCGTGAAGTATTTCTCAAAGCGCACGTTGCCCCAGAAACTCAGTTTTCCGCCGGAAGCTGCATTGCGTGCCGCAAACTGGACGGCGGCAGCGGGCGGCATGGCTTCGTCCACAAAGTGAATGCCGTAGATGCCGTGCTGTTCAGCCTGCTGCAGCAGTCCGTCAAAGAGATGCTGCACGTGTGTCATCCGGTAGGCGGAAACATAGTCCAGCGTGGTGTCGCAGAATGCACAGCGGTGCCAGTAGCAGCCGTGCGCAAGGTACGCCTTTAGCCATGCGCCGTCCGACCAGAGCCGCTGCATGGGGTTTCCGTCGTCGAGCATCCGGGGGTAGCGGGAAAAATCAATGCCGCTGTAGTCCGGTACCAGGGTGGCGGTCATGCCGTCCTCGTATTGTTCTGCTTCGGCATCGTGCTCAAGCGGCGCGATTGTGACGG